>JBGQHD010000723.1:0-3522 GCA_041497795.1 Planctomycetia bacterium | reverse complement strand
GGGCTGGAGGCCGGGTCGAAGCCGGAGCTGTTGGCCGTCATCGCCCTGGCCGACAACGACATGCCGATCATCTGCAACGGCTTCAAGGACGCCCAGTTCATCGAGATGGCCGTGCTGGCCCGCAAGATGGGCCGCAAAATCATCCCCGTCGTGGAGAAGTACAGCGACCTGCAGCTCATCCTGCACTACGCCGAGAAGATCGGCGTGCGGCCGGAGATCGGCATGCGGGTCAAGCTGGCCTCGCGCGGGTCGGGCAAATGGAGCGGCTCGGGCGGCCACCGTTCGAAGTTCGGCCTCACGGTCGGCGAAATCCTGCAAGGGCTCGACGAGCTGAAGGCGCGCGGCATGGCCGACTGCTTCCAGCTCCTGCACTTCCACCTCGGCAGCCAGATCACGAACATTCAGCGGGTGAAGGCCGCCCTCACCGAGGCGGCCCGCATCTATACCGAGCTGAGCCGGCTGGGGGCGGGGCTGAAGTATCTGGACGTCGGCGGCGGCCTGGCCGTGGACTACGACGGCTCGCAGACCGACTTCCACTCCAGCATGAACTACACCCTGCAGGAGTACGCCAACGACGTCGTCTACTACATCCAGAACGTCTGCGACGATGAGAAGGTGCCGCACCCGATCATCGTCTCCGAGAGCGGCCGGGCCATCGTCGCCCATCACAGCGTGCTGGTGTTCAACGTGCTGGGCGTGTCGGGCAAGACCGAAGACGAGGCCCTGCCTGCCGTCACGCCGGAGATGGAACAGCCGCTGCTGGACATGCGCGGCGCCTACGACAACCTCTCCACCCGCAACCTGCTGGAGAACTACCACGATGCCCAGCAGGCCCTCGACATGGCCATGAACCTCTTCGCCGGCGGTTACATGCCGCTGGAGCAGCGGTCGAAGGCCGAAAGCCTGTACTGGGCCATCTGCCGCAAGGTCGGTCGGCTGTTGCAACAGCTCGACTACATCCCGGAGGAGCTGCAGGGGCTCGAGGCCCGGCTGTCGGAGACGTACTTCTGCAACTTCTCGCTGTTCCAGTCGATGCCCGACACCTGGGGCATCGGCCAGCTCTTCCCCGTCATGCCGATCCACCGGCTGACCGAGCGGCCGACGCATCCGGCCGTGCTGGGGGACATCACCTGCGACTCAATGGGCAAGATCGACCAGTTCATCGACCGCCGCGACGTGCGCCGCACGATCCACCTGCACCAGTTCAACGGCTCGCCCTACTACGTGGGCGTGTTCCTCGTAGGGGCCTACCAGGAAATCCTCGGCGACCTGCACAACCTGTTCGGCGACACGAACGCCGTGCACGTGCGGCTGGACGAGAACGGCGAGGTGATGCTCGACACCGTGATCAGCGGCGACACCGTGCGCGAGGTGCTGAAGTACGTGAACTTCGACGCCGATACGCTGGTCAAGCAGCTCCGCACCGACGTGGAGCGCGCGGTGCGGCAGGGCCGGCTCTCCGACGAAGAGGCCGGCCGCTTCATGCGGTTCTATGAGGAAGGCCTGCGCGATTACACGTACCTGAGCGCCGAAGCGTCACCGCTGATCACCGACGCCCGGCCGATGAACGGCAACGGCGTGCGCGACGAAGCGCGGGCCGTGAGCGTTGGCAGCTAACGGTAACTTTCTCCCTCTCCCCTCTGGGGAGAGGGCCGGGTGAGGGGCACATGGTCACGATTCTGGTCTGGGTGTTGGGCGGGATTGCCGCGCTGGCGGCGCTCTACGGCGCCCACCGGCTCGCATTGCGGCTAGAGGAAAAGGGCCTGCTCTATTATTCGCGCAAGCATCCTCAGTCCGGTTCGTCCTCATCGGTCCTGGCGCCGCTGCAGGAGTTCGTCCAGCCGCAGGTGCGTCACGTGATCGAAATCCGTGAGCAGCGGCGCATCGCCACCAGCGATGATCCGGGCGATCCGCCAATAAAGTAGCCATCTCGCTCCGCGAGATGGTTGCGGGCAACTTGCTCCGCGAGTTGCATCCGAATCGCAGACCGAGTCGGACGCACACTTGTTTCGCCCAGAGGGCTGTGGTGTTCGGGGGCAGACATTACTCCCGCCAGGCAGGCTAAAGCCTGCCACACGTCTCGCGGAGCGAGACGGCTACTATAAGAGCGAGGTGGCAAGATGCCCACGCGGTCAGGCAATCTCAAGGCGATCCTCGCCTCACCCAGCTACAAGCTCGCCGAGCAGGACGTCGATCTTCTCGCCCGGCCGGAGCTGCGGCCGGTGCGGCTGCAGCTCGAGCTGCTGAAACCTGAGATGGCTTTGCGCGAGCAGGACGTGCGCTCGACGATCGTGGTCTTCGGCGGCACGCAGGTCGTCGAGCGGCGCGAGGCTCGGCGGCGGTTGCGGCAAATCAAGCAGCAAGCGACCGACGATCCGGACAATCCCGCCGCGCAGCGCCTGGTCGCCCGCGCCGAGCGGATCCTCCAGAAGGCCCGCTATTACGACGAGGCCCGCGAGTTTGCCCGCATCGTCTCCTCCGCCGGCCAGCACAACGGCCCACGCGACTACGTGGTCACGACCGGCGGCGGGCCGGGCATTATGGAGGCCGCCAATCGCGGGGCCTTCGACGTGGGGGCCAAGTCGGCCGGCCTGAACATCACGCTGCCGCAGGAGCAACTCCCCAACCCCTACATCACGCCGGAGCTGTGCTTCCAGTTCCACTACTTCGCCCTGCGGAAGATGCACTTCCTGCTGCGGGCCGTGGCGTTGGTGATCTTCCCCGGCGGCTTCGGCACGCTGGATGAACTGTTCGACGCCCTCACGCTGCGGCAGACGCGGCGGATGCAGGCCATCCCGATCATCCTCTACGGCCGCGACTACTGGAGCAGCGTGATCGACTTCCAATTCCTGGCCGACGAGGGCGTGATCGAGGACGCCCACCTGGAGCTGCTCTCCTACGCCGAAACCCCGCAAGAAGCCTGGCAGATCATCGAGCGGTTCCACCCCATCGGCGAGCGGGGGGCGTCAGCCCCCTGATGAATACGCCCCGTGTCACCGCGACACTAGCCCGAAGCGCCAGCGAGGGGGGCACCCGCTTTCCCTCGCTTGCGCTTCGGGCTAGTGTGGTCGTTGTGACGCAATTCTATGAACTCTCCGTCCTGCTGGCCGGCCTCGGCCTCTTGACCGTGCTGGTCATCCGCGGCCGCAGCATCTTCGTCGTGGCCCCGCTTTGCGCACTGCTGACGGTGACGCTTAGCGGCGGCGATCCGCTGCACTCGCTCACCGGGCCGTACATGACGGGCTTCGCCGATTACCTGCGGCGGTTCTATTTGATCTTCGCCCTGGGGGCGGCCTTCGGAAAGTTGATGGAATCCTCCGGCGCGGCGGTCTCCATCGCCAACTGGATCGGCCGTTGGCTGGGCCCGCAGCGAGCTTGCCTGGCCGTGGTGTTGGCCTGCGCCGTCTTGACGTACGGCGGCGTGTCGCTGTTCGTCGTGGGCTTCTCCGTCTACCCGCTGGCGGTGCAACTCTTCCGCGCGGCCGACTTGCCGCGGCGATTCATCCCGGCGGCCATCGCCTT
>JBGQHD010000722.1:0-3527 GCA_041497795.1 Planctomycetia bacterium | reverse complement strand
GGTTGGGAAAGTCGGCAGCCAGCTGTTTTTGGATCGCCAGGGCGTCGGCGTGGGCCAGCTCCGCTTCCTTCGGCCGACCCGTGGAGTACAGCAGGTTGCCCAGGTTGTTGTGGCTTAGGACCAGCCCCTGGCGGAACTCGGAGTCGGTGGGGAAGTCGGCGGCCAGTTGTTTTTGGATCGCCAGGGCGTCGGCGTAGGCAGCTTCCGCGTCCTGCAGCCGGCCCGTGGCGCGGAGCAGGCTGCCCAGGTTGTTGTGGCTAAGGGCCAGTTCCCTGCGGAACTCGGAGCGGGTGGGAAAGTCGGCGGCCAGTTGCTTAAAGATGGCCACGGCGTCAGTGCAGGCTGCCTCCGCCTCTTTCAGTCGGCCCGTGGCGCGGAGCAGGACGCCCAGGTTGTTGTGGCTTCGGGCCAGCTCCTGGCGGAACTCGGAGCGGGTAGGGAACTCGGTGGCCAGTCGCTCAAAGATGGCCACGGCGTAGGCGTAGGCCGCCTCTGCCTCCTTCAACCGGCCCGTGTCGCTGAGCAGGTTGCCGAGGTTGTTATGGCTTGCGGCCAGTTCCCAGCGCAACTCGGGGCGGGAGGGGAATTCGGCCGTCAGTTGTTGATAGAGCAGCACAGCCTGCCGGTACGATGCTTCCGCTTCCCTTTCCTCGCCCAGGCGGTGCCGCATCACGGCAACTCGACGATGCCCTTCGGCACGGATGGCGCGCTGTTCAGCATCCTCACCCGGCAGCTTGGCGAACTCCTCGTACTGGCGCTGGATGTCGCGCAGGAAGCGGCGATCCTCCTCCGTCAGGATCGTCCGCCGGGCCAGTTGCTGCTCGACCACGCGGTCGGTCAGCTTGCGCAAAGCGTCCATCGCCAGGGTGCGTGCCACGGTCTCCGCTTCGCGGGCCTTGGTCTCGGCTTGCAGTGCCGTGTCCTTCTTGTCGCGCTCAGTCTCGACCTGCAGGCGGCGTTGCTCGGCCCGCACTAGCCCCAGGGTCGTGCCAACCAAGCCGCCCAAGAGCGCCAGCAGCAGCGCGCCGCTCAGGATCGCGATGCGCCGGTTGCGGCGGCACCAGCGGACGAAACGCGCGGTGAGCGAGATGGGCCGCGCGGTGATCGGCCGGCCGTCGAGGTAACGCGCGAGATCCTCGGCTAACTGAGCTGCGGTACAGTACCGCCGTGCAGGCTCCTTTTGCAGGCACTTCAGACAGATCGTTTCCAGGTCCCGACCTACGGCGCCGTTGAGCTGCCGCGGTGAGACCGGCTCGTGCTCGATCACCTGTTTCAGCGTCTCCACGGCATGCGCAGCCTGAAAAGGCGGGCGACCCGTCAGCAGGCAATACAGCGTCGCGCCGAGGGAATAGATGTCCGCCAGCGGGCCGACCTGATCGATGCGGCCGGCGGCTTGTTCGGGCGGCATGTAACTGGGCGTGCCGATCACTGCGCCGCTGGCGGTCAGCTCCGAGTCGGCCTCGACGCGCTTGGCCAGCCCGAAATCGGTCACGCGGGGCTGGCCCTGCGCATCGAGCAAGATGTTGGAGGGCTTCAAGTCGCGGTGGATGACGCCGTGCTCGTGGGCGTAGGCCACGGCCAGCGCCGTCTTCAGGATCAGCTCGGCCGCCTCCCGCGGTGGCAGAGGGCCGGCGGCAAGTCTGCCGGCCAGGCTTTGCCCTTCCACGAAGCCCATCGAGTAGAAGTGCTGGCCCTGGTGCTGGCCAACCTCGTAGATCGGCACGATGCCCGGATGATCGAGATTGGCCGCCGCCTCGGCTTCCACATAGAAGCGACGGACCTGGTCCTCGGAGGCGAGTTGACCTGCAAGGATCATCTTGAGGGCCACGATGCGGTTCAGCTTGATCTGCCGGGCCTTGTAGACCACGCCCATGCCTCCTTGGGCGACCCGCTCCAGCAGCTCATAGTCGCCAAAATTGGCGCCTAGCGCGCCACGAGACGAATGCCGAGGGCTGGCGATCCCTGGCGGCTCCGCGGGAGCCGCGGTGGCGTCGACCGATTCCGCGTCGTGCGCAGCGAGCGAAACGGTCTCGGCCGGCTCGCCATCGAGGCCCAGAGCGGACAACGTCGCCTGGGCATCAAAACCATGCCGGCGCACGATGGACTCAACGATTTGCTCGATCGCCTGCCGGTCTTCCCCAGAGATGGCCCCGGCGGCAACCAACGCCTGACCC
This sequence comes from Planctomycetia bacterium, assembly GCA_041497795.1. GTDB lineage: Bacteria > Planctomycetota > Planctomycetia > Pirellulales > S012-138 > JBGQHD01. The sequence goes on along the minus strand of JBGQHD010000722.1, from coordinate 1,353 downwards.
GCTGACAGTAGCGGATTCGACTCGCAAGCCGTTAGGGCGGCACGTACTGCCGCAGCATCAATCAGATTATTGCGCAAGGCGAGCCCCACGAAGAGGCGATTGCGATAACGCGCAGGTTCGCCCTGGGAGGAACCGCGTTGCGTCCCTTCGGCGTCCGGTGAACTCATTGTCATCCCCCGAGACGTGGCCGGCTGTCGCACACCTGCCTCGATTGTCGCAGGCGATCATTGGGCGTGCAAATCAACGGGAATGGGCCGACGAATGCCTGCGCGTGCTGGTCGATCTGCCGCGGCAGCCGTTCGGCGTCGCCCGACCCGAAGAGTTGTCGAAGACGAAGGCCGCTGGTCTGGCGACCAAGAGCGCCGCCTGGCCCCGAGCTGCGGGGCGAAATCGGCCTACTGCCAGCAAGCCTCGATCAAGCCTTAGGGCTGCCTCGGCCTGCCAGCCCCAGAACCACCAGACCCACAGTGACCAGGGCGCCAAGCGTGATGAAGCCAAGCCTGAAGGCGCCGCCCCGCTGGCGCGCCGGCTCCAGCGCACCGAGTTTCAACGTCCCCTCGCGCTTGCCGGCCGGTTTCTTGTCCTTGGCGTCATAGAAGTCGCTGGAGTTCCGCCGGGCCGGCATGCGGTACTGGCCGAAGATCAGGTTCTGGGCGCCAACCACCTCGCGGGGGAAGTCGCCGTCGATCACGGTCATGGTCATCTTCTTGAGGTCGCCCAGCGCGTCCTTGACGGCCTTCTCGCGCTCTCGGTCGAGCGCCGCCAGGTTCAGCCTGTCGATTTCCGGGCCGCGGAGGCCGAAGTGCTCGCCGATTCGCAGTAGCATCTTCTCGTCCTCCTCGAAGGCGTGGGAGAGCCGGCCGTTCTTCACCGCCAAGAGGTCGCCGGCGAACAGCTCCTTGGCGAAGCCATTGTGCGGCGCCGGATCGCGCTGCTGTGGCAGGCCCTGGCGCTGCCAGTCCTGGATATCGGCCTCGGTGCCGCCGATGATCCGTAGCGGCAGCGGCTGGGTGACGTTGCGGAAGAGGTCTGCACCGGTGAGCTGGCGGACGACGTATTCCTCGGGAATGCTGCGGATCTTCCGCGGCCCGTCGGTCAAGAGATACACGATGTTGTGCATCTCGCCTTCGTTGTAGGCCGAGAGCCGCATCGGCAGGATCAGCTTGTCCGTCTTGAAGCGAAACGCCATGGCCTGCACGTGGCCGTCGAAGGCGGACCCGGCGGGCAGTTTTGTATCGACGCCTTTCATTCTGGGCTTGGGATCGACTTTCGCCTTGCCGCCGACTTTTGCCTTCTCGGCCACGAAGCACCAGCCGAGCTTCACGTACTCCTCGCACACGGCGTCCATGCCGG
>JBGQHD010000721.1:0-3533 GCA_041497795.1 Planctomycetia bacterium | reverse complement strand
GGCAGATGATCCGAGTAGTTCAGCGTCGAGATGGCCAGCACGTGCCGGACTCGCGAGACGCGAAAGGCCAGCACGTCGTCGGGGCGGAAGTGCGGATACATCCGCCGCAGCCCGGCGAGGAACTCTTCTCGCAGCTCGTCGTCCGCCCGCTCGAACGCAGGATCGTCCGAGGGCACGTACTTCGGCAAATAGACGAGCGAATGCCCGCCGAGTGCCTGCGGGTCCACCAGGGCCGTCATCTCGATCACCGCGGTGAACGGCAGGCCTTCGTCGGTGATGTTGGTGACGTAGTAACCGGCCAGCGGCTTACGCAACAAGAGCGACGCGCACACGATTCCCTGATACCGCACGCCGCGCAGCCGCTGCCCTTCGTCGCGGGAAAGCTCGGGGCACACGCGCGAGATCATCGGGCAGGGGGTAGTGAGCACGACTTGATCGAACTCCGCCTCCGGCTGGTTGGCGAACTCAACACGCAAGCAGCCCGGCTGCTGCGGAGCAGCCGGGCTGCTGGGAGCCGTCGAGCGCACTTGGCGTACCGCATGGCCGAGGCGTATCTCGACGCCGTGCGACTCCAACGCTTCTCGCAGCCGCTCCAGCACGCGGGCGTATCCTCCCGGCACGTAGCCGAACATCTCTTTCTTCAGCCCCGTGCGGCGAGCGGCGTACATGCGGGCGATGATCGCCCACAGAAAGGCCGCGGAGGCGTGCCGATAATTCTCGCCGAGCTTGGCCCGCAGCAGCGGCAGCCAGATTTTCTCGAGCGTGCGGCGGCCGGACCAGCGGCGGAGCCAGTCGGCGACGGGGATGCGCTCCAGCCGCCGGCCGTTCTTCACCCGCGCGGCATAGGCGATGGTCAGCGCCAGCCGCAGCTTGTCCCACAGCCGCAGCGGCGGAAAGCGAAGGAACTCCCAGGAGTTCGACAGCGAGTGCAGCCGCCCGTCGGTGTAGAAGCCGGTCTTGGTTTCGACCCAGCGGATTTCGTCGTCCAAGTCCAGTTCGCGAAGCAGGCCGCGGAGGTAACTATCGGAGAGGAGCGTCACGTGGTAGTGGCGGTCCCAGACCACGTCGCCCAGCCGCGTCGATTTGAGCGACCACGCATCGGCCAAACCGCCCAGGTGGTCGGCGGCCTCGAGCAACGTCACCCGGCAGCCGCGCTGTGCGAGGCGCAGCGCCAGCGTCATGCCGAGCACACCGCCGCCGACGATCCCCCAACCGCCCGGTCCGCTCATCGTTTCTCCCCTGCCAGTTCGTTCTCCAGGGGAGTGGGGCAGGCATTCTTGCCTGCCGGGCAGACAGGAATGTCTGCCCCACGAGACGCCGCCGCCACGTCGATCTGCGTGGGCGGACACAGCTCGATCACCTTGCCGGCTTGCACGCTGTACCGCAGGCCGCACACGCGGCATGCCACGTCGCTCACGTCCGGCGGTCCTTCGCTCCCAAACTTCAGGAACGGCTCGCCGCACCGGCACACGCAACCGACGCTGCGGGCCGGTTGCCCGATGACGAGATGAAAGGCCGGCACGCTGCGCGTGACCAGCGAGCCCATGCCGACCATCGCAAAGCGGCCGATCTCCAGGTCGTTGCCGACGATGCAGCCGGCGCCCAGCGTGGCCCCCTCGCGGACCCAGGTGGGGCGGGTGTGCTCGTCCGGCTCCGAAGGGCGAAGCTGCCGCAGGTCGGTCGTGGTGGCGCGCGGAAAACGGTCGTTGGTGAAGATCGTGCCGGCGCTGATCATCACGCCGTCTTCGATAGTCACGCCGGTGCACAAGTAGACGAAGGCGTTGATCTTCACCCGGTCGCCGATCACCACCTCCGGCGCGAGGTACGTCTTCTCGCCAAGGATGCACTGCCGGCCGATCCGGGCGTGGTGACGAATATGGACATGGTCCCAGACCGCCGTGCCGTCGCCGATGGCGACGCCGGCTTCGATGTCGGCCGTGGGATGAATCCGGGTGGCCATTAGTTCGAAGCTGGAAGGGGCGCGGAAAAATCGTGGCGTGTCAAAGGTCCATTGCTCACCGCGGCGCTGGCCGCCAGCGTGGGACTTGCGGGAATCACTGCATCCGCGCCGGCGCCGTTTGTCGCTCCTACGGCGGACGCGCCGATCGGCAGCCAGCCGTTCCGCCACAGGGCCTCGTAAGCGGCCTCGATCACCTCGACCGACGCCAGGGCGTCCTTGTGCGTGATGAGCAGCGACTCTTCGCCCTGAATGGCCCGGGCAAAGTTGTCGATCTGCCGCCGGAAGGCCTCGATCTTGTCGTAGCCGCGGCCGAAGACGATCCAGTTGTCGTCCGTCGAGCGGCGGTACTTCGACTCCTTCCAGCCGACCAGCACCGTGCCGTACGAGCCGTAGATGCTGATGTAGCTGGGCTGCTCTTTGTTCAGGCTCCACGACAGGTCGATCGTGCCCATCACGCCGCCACAGGAGCGGACGAACATGCGGACGGTATCCTCGACCGGCAGGTCCTGCACGCGGCGGCCCTCGACCACTTGCAGCTCGGCCAGCGGCCCCAAGAGGTAGCGCATGATATCGACCGAGTGCGTGCCGTTGTCGATCAGCACGCCGCCGCCGCTGATCGAGGGGTCGGAGTTCCAGCGGTGCGACATATCGACGCGGGACGTGAACGTGTTCTCGAAGAGCACGATGTCGCCCAGGATGCCGGAGGTGACGATTGCCTTGGCCCGAATTACGTCCTCGACGTAGCGGAACTTCGAGGCCATGGTGAGCGTGGCGCCCGAGCGGTGGGCGGCGGCGAGCATCGTCCGGGCAGAGCGCGAGTCGATCGCCAGCGGCTTCTCGCACAGCACGTGCACGCCTCGCTCGAGCAGGGCGATGCTGATCTCGGGGTGCGCGATCGGCGGGGCGCAGATCACTACGGCATCCAGCTCCATGGCTTCCGCCATCTGCTGGTGCGAGGTGAACGCCGTGCCGCCGACCTGCTGGGCCAGGGCCTCGGCCGCCTCGCGCCGCACGTCGGCCACGGCGACGAGCTGCGAGGTCTCGCTGCGGGTGAACGCCTGGGTGTACGTCTGGGCGATGGCGCCCGCGCCGACCAGGCCGAAGCGTAAACGGTGGGGTGTGTTCATGATCAGCCGTTGCCTTTCCGGAGGGTGGCCACGGAGTCCTCAAGCGCGGCCGCGATGAAATCGAGGTGCTCCTCGGTGTAGCGCTCGGTCCAGGGGAGCACGAGCACGCGCTCCAGCGCCGCGAAGGTGCCCGGGAAGCGGTCCTCGCGATAATCCACGGCCTCCGGCCGCGCTAGCGTGAACGGATAGCGGCTGCTGCCGAACGTGCGTTGCTTGGCGAAGATCTCGCAGCGAAACGCCGGCTTCTGGATGTACCGCGGCGCGGAGGCGATGCCCCGCTCCCGCAGCAGCTTGCCCAGGGCCACGGCGCCGCCCGGTAGCTCGTCGCCATCCACGTCCAGGCAATACTTCCAATAGGTGTGCTCGTTGTCCGCGTGGACGGTCGGCGTCGTGACGCCAGGCAGCCCGCCGATGCGCTGCGTGAACCCGTTGGCCAGCGCCACACG
>JBGQHD010000720.1:0-3536 GCA_041497795.1 Planctomycetia bacterium | reverse complement strand
GAACGAAGATTCCCTGCGGCGAAGGTGATGAATCACCGCGCCGCTGATTTCGTGCCCCGGCAGTGCGGGTTCGAGCAGGCCAGCACCTGCCGGGTGATGCCCCGGCCGGTGGACGCTCGTAGAGTCATCGGCCAGCCGCAGCGGTCGCAGAACTCGTCGGTCGGCTGCGGCACGCGGTGGTCCACGCGGCGTTGGCAATCGACGCACAACTCGACGTCGGGAAAGACCTCCAGCCGCTCCGGCGGGATCGCTTGGCCGCAGCTTTGGCAGCGACGGGCCGCCGGCCAATCGGCGTCGTCCGTCTCGTCCGCGGACACCGTCGCCAAGCCTCGCGCGCCGCACTCAGGGCACGTGAGCTTGGAGGCTGCCACCGGAAGCAGCTCGCGCATCTCCGCCTCGCTGGGATGCTCGTTGCGCCGCAGCATGCCGGCGCGGAGCAGCCACGACTGCATCTCGGCGGGGCCGCAGGCGGTGGACCAGCCGCAGGGGGAACAGCAAAGGCGCAGCGGTGATCGCGGCGAGGACATGGGTGAACCAAAGCAAGTGAAATGCAAAGCACCCCGGCTGCTTGGAGCAGCCGGGGTGCTGAACTCGCGGGTGCCGGATCAGCTCGCGCCGACCCGCTTCAGGTCCTCCGGCGTGACCGTGATGACACGGGAGAAGCCGGTGTGCTGGCGCTCGTACGTCAGCTCGGCCGCTTTCTGCGGCGCGGCGTGCAATGCTCCCTCGATGCGCCGGCGGGTCTCCGCGTCGCGGTCCTCTAGCTCCTCCGGCCAAATCGTGCCCGTCTCGACGACCAGCGCTTCGCGGTAAGGGTCAAACTCGTTGGCCATGCGGAGTTCCGTGGAGGGCGTCAACCATAGCTTCTCACTGACACTCAGCGGCTCAGTATACCGGCGGAGTGATGCGCGCAAAGGGTGAGTTGCAGAAGGAGCTAGGGGCGGTTTTCGTCCAATGGTATCCTGGAGTTGCCAGCATTCCCGATCCTTGATTCTTGCGTGCCATGTCCCGCAAACGGCAGTCGCGGAAGACGCATCCAGACTCCCCGCCGCAAAGCTCGCCACAACAAAGCTCGCCACAACAAAGCTCGCCACCAGGCGGCGACGCGCCCTCGCGCGCCGCGGATCGTCGCAGCTCGAAGCGCTCGACGCTGGCCGCCGCGTTGGCCGCGGGCCTGGCCCTGCTGGTCGCTGGCCTGGTGGCTTGGTGGACTTGGCCCCCGACGACGCACGACGATGGCCGCCCTGAAGTCACCGACCCGCGCTTGACGTATGCCACGGACTATCTCAACGTCCGTCCCGAAGTGAAGTACGTCGGCGACCAGTCGTGCGCGGCGTGCCACGAACCCGAGTGCTCGTCGTACGAGCGCCACCCGATGAGGCGCACGCTTCAGCCCCTATCGAAGGCGGATGCCATCGAGGACTTGGGCGCCGCGGCGGCGAACCCCTTCCGGCAAGACGAATTCAGCTATGAGGTGCGCCGCGAGCAGGGCGGCGGCATGGTCCATCGCGAGACTCATGCGGGCCTCGGGCCGGACGTCGTCGCGTCTCGCGAGATGAAATATGCCGTGGGGGCGGGCAACCACGCCCGCAGCTACCTGTTCGAGGAAGACGGCCACTTGTTCTATTCGCCGGTCACCTGGTATTCCCAGCAGCACCAGTGGGGGTTGTCGCCGGCCTTTCTCCGGGTGAACAGACACTTTTCTATGGGGACCGGCAGCGAGTGCCTGTTCTGCCATACCTCCCGCGTCGAGCAAACCGGGCCCGCGGTGAACCAGGTCCGAATTACCGAGCACGGCGTCGGCTGCGAGCGATGCCACGGACCGGCCGAGCTGCACGTCGGGCGGCACGAGCAAGCGGAAGGCTACAGCGGGCAAGACTTCACCATCGTCAATCCGGCCAAGCTTGCCCCGGCCCTGCGCGACGCGGTCTGCGAACAGTGCCACCTGGAAGGATCGTCCAATACCCGCATCGCCCGGCGTGGCCGCGACTGGTTCGACTATCGCCCCGGGCTGCCGCTGCACCTGTTCATCGCCACGTTCGCCCGGGCCGCCCACGCCGGCGGCGACGTGGAGTTTGTGGGGCACGTGGAGCAGATGCGGGCCAGCCGCTGCTATCGGGCCAGCGAAGGCAAGTTGAGCTGCATTTCCTGCCACGATCCGCACGCGAGGCCCGAGCCGGCGGCCAAAGTCGAGTTCTATCGCCAGCGGTGCCTCGCCTGCCACGGGTCGGGGGCGACCGAGTGCCGGGAGCCGCTCGAGCGCCGGCGGGCCAAGACGGCCCTGGACGATTGCACGGTGTGCCACATGCCCGCCCGCGCGGCCAGCGGGCTGGCGCACGTGGCGATTACCGATCACCGCGTGCCACGGATCGCGGACAAGCTCGAGCTGCCGCAGGCGGCGGGGACGGCGCACGACGATTCCACGATCCTGGTCGATCTCCATCAGCATCTGCTGGGCGCGGACGACCCGGAGGCCCGGCGGGACATGGCGATCGCCTTGTCGCGATTTGCCGACGACCCGCGCTTCCCGGAAGCTGCCCAGCACGCCCTGCCGCTCTTGCAAGCCGCGGTGCAGAGAGACAACGCCGATCGGCTGGCTTGGGAGTCGCTGGGGCGCGCACTGTGGCGACTCAGCCGGAACGAGGAGGCTGACGTGGCGCTGCGGAAAGCCATCGCCCTGGCGCCAGACAGCGAAATGGCGTTTGTTTACGCGGGCTACGCCGCCAAGGCGGCCGGCCGCGTCGATGACTGCGTCAAGTACTGGCGCGAGGCGAACCGAATCAACCCGCGAGACGCGGATTACCGCTTCCTGTTTGGGGATGCCTATTTCCGATCTGGAGCGTGGCGTGAAGCCGTGGAGCAATTCGACAGGGCAATTAAGAAACATCCTTTCCATCAAACCGCGCGACTCCTGGCCGGTCGCGCGCGCGTCGAGTTGAAAGAGTGGCCGGCGGCGGAAGAGGACTATCGCATCGTGCTCAAGCTGGATCCGAAGAACGCCGGCGCTCGGCTCGGCCTGGCCGAGCTGCACTCGCGACAAGGGGACTATCGGGCCGCCGTGCCGTGGCTGCGGCAGGTCCTCGCGGACCAGCCCAATCAACGGGATGCCCGGCTCAAGCTCATCGACTGCTACAACCGGCTGGGGGATGCGCGGAGCGCCGCTGAGGAAGCCAAGCGGCTGACCTCGGGGCCCTGATAAACTTTGCCGGCGTTCCCAAAGAATTCGGCGGCGCAAACTCCGCGCTTCGAGCAAGCTGGTCACGCGCCCTGGTTCGTAGCCGAAGTCACCAGACTTCGGGCCGCCCGAACTCTGGCGAGTTCGGCTACGGGTTGCGCAAGCCTTCTGCGGCCAGCATTCGCGGCAGAGTTTGCCAAGCATCATCCGATCGCGCCAGGTGCGCGGCCTCTGCGCGGGCACCGCCGGCAAACCCTCGCCAGTGCCCGCCCTTTGCCTTACGGTCCGCGGCGCGTGCCACCGATACCTTTTTACACGCTGGCAGTCCTCGCGCTCCCTTGAGTGGGAGCGGCCTCCCGGG
>JBGQHD010000719.1:0-3547 GCA_041497795.1 Planctomycetia bacterium | reverse complement strand
TGGAGCCGCGGACCGTCATGGAACGGCTCATCGTGCGGATGGCCAAGGCGACCCCGGCCGGCGCGCCCGGCTGATGAAGAAGTTTGAGAAGCCCGGCTTCTCCAAGAAGCCGGGCTTCTTTCGCGTTAGGCTTAGGATGCCGCTCTTCCTCGAATTGTTTGCCAACGGCCACAGCGTGTCGGTACGATGCCGGGGTCGGCGTCATCAAGTTCTTGCTCCTCCGTCATTGGCAGCACCAACCTACCGAGGCCCGCTCATGGACATGCACGTATCGCGTCGCTCCTTCGGCAAGCAAACTCTGGGCACACTACTGACGTACTCGCTGCTGGAAACGCTGTGCGGCGGGGACTTGTTGGCCGACGAAGCCAAGCCGTTGATGGCCAAGTGGCTGACCGATTTGCAGCAGCTCGGTCAGGACGTCAAAGGCCGCAAGCTCAAGCAAACCGAGTGGCAAACCAAGGTCGAAGAGCTGTTCGCCAAAGTGGACTTGCGGGACGTGCTGCGGCTGATCGATTTCGACCGCCTGACCAAGGACGTGAAATTCGTGGACCACGGCGCCCGCAGCTTGGGATTCAAGTTCCCCGCCGTCGAGGGCCTGCCCAAAGAGCTGGTCTTCGGCAAGCAGATTTTCGCGCTCAAGAAAGACCGCTCGGTCATCCCCCACGGGCACAACAACATGGCCACCGCCTTCCTGATCTTGAAGGGCGACCTGCAAGGCCGGCACTACGACCGTCTGGAGGACCAGAAGGACTTCTTCATCATCAAGCCGACGATCGACCGCAAGTTCACGCCCGGCGAGTGTTCGACGATCTCGGACTACAAAGACAACATCCACTGGTTCAAGGCCCTGAGCGACACGGCCTTCATCTTCAACCTGCACGTGCAGGACCTGGGCTCCCGGCCGGGCGAATCGACGGGGCGAGTCTATCTGAACCCCGAGGGGGAGAAGCTGGCCGACGGCAAGATTCGCGCGCCGCTGCTGAGCTACTTCGAGGCCAACAAGATGTTTGGTTAACGGGGCGTTTCCGCATGCAGCCGCAATAGCAGAAGCCCGGCTTCTTGGAGAAGCCGGGCTTCTTAACGTCCGGCGCGCGCTGCGGCGCACGGCTGGGCCGGTTAGGCTAGGATGATGCGACCGAGCCGCCACCGCGTCTCGCCGGCAACTTTGGCGCTCGGTCGCGGGTAATACTACCGGAATTCTGCGTCGTCCTAGCGCTCAAAGAGCATGAAGTTTCCTGTCAAAACGTCCATCGTGCTGGCGGTCGTGGCCGCCTCCGGCGCCGCGGGCTACGCGCCGCTGCGGACCTACTGGAACGACCGCCACCGGCCGAAGTACCGGCAAGCCGAAGTCACGCACGGGACGATCGTCGCCGTGGTGAACTCCACGGGCCCAGTCACGCCGGTAAAGTCGGTCTCGGTCGGCGCCTTTGTCTCCGGCCCGATCGAGAAGTTGCACGTCGATTACAACGACGAGGTCACCAAGGGTCAACTGATGGCCGAGATCGACCCCCGGCTCTATCAGGCCAACGTGGACCGCGACAAAGCGCTGCTGGCAACGAGGCGCGCCGAACTGAAGCGGGCCGAGGCGCTGCTCAAACAGGCCGCCAACGACCTGGCTCGAGTGAAGAAGCTGCGCGACAAAGACCCGAATCTCATCTCAGAAACCGAAATGGACCAGTTCGAGTTCAATCACCAGGCGCTCGAGGCGCAGAGGGACGTGGCCCAAACTTCGGTGGAGTCGGCCCAGGCCAATCTCAAGAACTCGCAGGCCAACCTCGACTACACCAAGATTCTCTCGCCGGTGGATGGCACGATCATCGCCCGCAAGGTCGATGAGGGCCAGACGCTGGCTGCGACATTCCAGACGCCGGAGCTGTTCGTCGTGGCCCCCGACATGCGCAGCGAAATCCGCATCATCGCGGCCGTGGACGAAGCCGACATCGGCCTGGTGCGCGAGGCCCAGCGCCGCAAACTGCCGGTGCGGTTTACCGTGGACGCCTATCGAGACGATTTGTTCAAGGGCACGATCTTCCAGGTTCGCATGGACTCGGCCAAGGAGCAGAACGTGGTCACGTACCCGGTGATCGTCTCGGCCCCCAATCCGGACCTGAAGCTGCTGCCGGGCATGACGGCCAGTCTGTCGTTCCAGGTGGACGAGGCCGCCGATGCGATCCGCATCCCCAACGCGGCGCTGCGGTTCTACCCGCAGCGGGAGCACGTGCGGCCGGCGGACCGGCACCTGCTGGAGGGAGACGAGGGCCCGGCCCCCGCCGATCCGAGCGCCCCAAACATCCGCCGCTCGGCGGCGGACCAGGCCGAAGCTCGCAGCGGCCGCAATCGCCGCCACGTGTGGGTGATCGACGGCGATCAATTGAGGGCCGTGGAAGTCATCACCGGCATCAGCGACAGCCGCTACACGCAGTTGGTTTCCGGCGATTTGTGCGCAGGCCAGCAGCTCGTCACCGGCACCCAGCCGGCGGAGTAGGTTCGTAACTCCCTCTCCCGTCTGGGGAGAGGGCTGGGGTGAGGGGCCGATGGATTTTCTGATTTCCGTGCGAATCGCCCTGCGGGCGCTGGCCAAGAACAAGCTCCGCGCCGGCCTCACGCTGCTGGGCGTGGTGATCGGCATTGCCGCCGTCACCACCATGGTCTCGCTGGGCCAGAGCGCCACGGCCCTGGTCCAGGGGCAGCTCGAGGGCCTGGGCACCAACGTGCTGGTTATTCTGCCGGGCACGACGCGCAACGGCCCCCAGCAGCAGGCCGTCGTCACGCTCAAGCCTGAGGACTCTGACGCGATCGCCCGCGAATGCCCCGCCGTGCTGGCGGCTTCGCCGATGATCTTCGCCGCGGGGCAGGTGGTGTACGGCAACACCAACTGGCGGCCGCGGGAGATGTTCGGCGTCGGCCCGACCTATCTGACCGTCCGCAATTGGATGCTGCGCGGCTCCGGCCAGTTCTTCACCGAGCGGGAGATCCACACCCACGCCGGCGTCTGTGTCATCGGGCAAACCGTGGTGGCCAAGCTGTTTCAGACGACCAATCCCGTGGGCCAGACGGTGCGGATCAAGAACACGCCCTTTCGGGTCATCGGCGTGCTGGAAACCCGCGGCGCCAACCTGGTGGGGGACGACCAGGACGACGTGGTGCTGATCCCCTACACGACGGTGCAAAAGCGGCTGCAAAACACCCCCTACGGCAACGTCAACGCGATCATGGCCTCCGCGCGGAGCGACCAGTTGATCACCGATGCCGGTCAGGAAATCCGCCAGCTCCTCACCGAGCGGCACCGCATCGCGCCGGGCGACCCGCCCGACTTCCAAGTGCAGAGCGTGACCCAAATCGCCGGCACGTTGACCATCATCACCAGCACCATCACGCTGATGCTGGCGGCCATCGCCGGCATTTCGCTGCTGGTCGGCGGCGTGGGCATCATGAACATCATGCTCGTCTCGGTGACCGAGCGGACCCGCGAGATCGGCATCCGCATGGCGATGGGGGCGCGGTCGAAAGACATTCTCCGCCAGTTCCTCACCGAGGCGGTGCTGCT
>JBGQHD010000718.1:0-3562 GCA_041497795.1 Planctomycetia bacterium | reverse complement strand
GCTAGCCCCATCGCCGACACCAGCGTCAACCACAGCAAATCACGGATCGAGAAGTGCAAGCGCATGGCCACCTCCATGGTGCGGTTGCCTAGTCCATCGCTGGAACATGTCCGGCTCTTCAAACCACACGCTACGCCGCCACGCCCTTGGCTGCCGCCACCACCTTCTTCGCCGCATCCGTCAGCCCGTCGGCCGCCAGGATGTTCACGCCGCTCTCCTTGATGATGCGGCGGCCCTCTTGCACCTCGGTGCCTTCCAGGCGGACGACCAGCGGCACGTTGAAGCCGACGGTCTTGTAGGCCGAGAGCAGGGCGTTGGCGATCGTCGTGCAGCGCATGATGCCGCCGAAGATGTTCACCAGCACGGCCTTCACGTTCTTGTCATCGAGCAGAATGCGGAAGGCCTCGGTCACCTGCTCCACGTTGGCCCCGCCGCCGACGTCCAGGAAGTTCGCCGGCTCGCCGCCGTGCAGCTTGATGATGTCCATCGTGCTCATGGCCAGGCCGGCGCCGTTGACCAGGCAACCGATGTTGCCGTTCAGCTTCACGTAGCTCAGCCCGGCGTCGGCGGCGCGGACTTCGGCCGGCTCTTCCTCGCTCAGGTCTCGCAGGGCGGCCAGGTCTTTGTGGCGGAAGAGGGCGTTGTCGTCGAAGGTCATCTTCGCGTCCAGGGCCAGCAGTTCGCCGGTCTTCGTCACGACTAGCGGGTTGATCTCCGCCAGGCTGCAATCGTAGTCCAGGAACACCTTGCACAGCCCGCGCATGAACGACTCGGCCGAGCGCAGGCTGCTGCCGGGCAGGTCGAGCTTGCGGGCCAGTTTGCGGGCTTGATACGGCGCCAGCCCGGCCACGGGATCGAACTGCTCGCGGAAGATCTTCTCCGGCGTCGTGGCGGCGACCTCTTCGATGTTCATGCCTCCGGCACTGCTGACCATCAGCACCGGCGCCGACGCGGCCCGATCGACCACGATGCCCAAATACAGCTCGCGGGCGATGTCACAGCCGGCCTCGACGAGCACCTGCCGCACGGTCTGCCCCTCCGGGCCGGTTTGGATCGTGACCAGCGAGTTGCCCAGCAGCCCACGGGCGGCACCCGCCGCCTCTTCCGCGCTCTTGACGAGCTGCACGCCGCGCTGCTTGGGGTTCGTTTTGACGGTCCCCTTGCCGCGGCCTCCGGCATGGATTTGGGCCTTGACCACGGCGATCGGCCCGCCCAGTTCACGGAAGGCGGCAGCCGCTTCGTCGGGCGTCTTGGCGACGATGCCGCGCGGCACCGGCACGCCGGCTTTGCGGAGAATCTCTTTGGCCTGAAACTCGTGGATTTTCATGCTCGGACCTGGAGTGACGCATTCGCGGAGGCAGACCGGCGATCCACCGGCGATCATGAGAGTTTGCCCCAAACGCCGCAGGGCAGCAAGGGCGAAGCAGCAAGGGCGGGTCCGCAAATGAATCGACTGCCGAACCCTTCGGCCGGCTACGAGCGGCCAGCGTCGAGCCGGCTTAGCAATGCCTCGGCTCGCGTTCCAACCTCGGCCGTCTCCGCCTGCAGAGCGGCGACGAACTTGTCGCTCTGGAATGACCCGCGCACGGCCAGGAAGTCGGCATCGGCGTCGCCGCCCAGCCCATAGGAAACGCGGGCAGCGGAGCGAAATTCCTGCTCGGCGTCGCGCAATGCCCAGGCGTTCCAGCGCGTGGCCGCGTCGCGCCAGCGACGCACCGCGTCGGCTAGATCGGTCGGCTTGACGTCGCTCGCAGTCTTGCCGAGTTCTGTGAGCCAGGTTGCGCGGACCCATTCCCATTCGAGCGCCGCATACTCATGGTGCAGGCGCTGCCAGGCGATCTCGAGCGACTCCGTGCCGCGGATTTGGCCTTGGACGATCTGGTTGATCAACTCCTCGATCCGCTCCGCGGGTGCGAGCAGGCCGCAGAGATCGAGCCAAGGGGTCGGGAGTCGATTTCGCGACCCGTCAGGCTTGGCAGAACCAGAAACTTCGGCCGTCGCGAAATCGACGCCCGACCCCTTTCTGGTAGCGCTCAGCAACGCGCCGGGCCACTCCGCCGGCTCCACCTGGTCGGCGATCGCTTCCAGCCGCTTAACAATCCGGTCGCCCAGGTACCAGTCGATCGCCATCGTGTAGGCGCCGACCCCCTTGGCGAGGCGGACGCGGGGAATCACCGCGCCGGAGACGTGCACGTTCTCCGCCGCGGCGTCGGTTGCTTCTTCAAGCTGCCGCAGCAGTTGCCGCCCTTGCAGCATTTGGCCAACGGTGTGCGGACTGAGGGCGTCGAAATGGATGTGGTCGAGCCGGTCGTGGCCGGTCCGCCGGTCGCGCTGCGGCCACTTGGCGGCGTCGCGGCGGGTGCCGACGGCGTGCAGGTTCGCGCCGGGCACGAGCACGCTCTCTTCGCCGCGCTCCAGCAAGTACGAGAAGGGGAAGAGCGACGTATCGACGCCGCGGCCGTGGCGGCCGATCACCGTGGTGAAGGCCCCCACGCGGCTGGGCCAGAGCAGGTAGCTGTTCGAGCCCGTTTTCGAGCCGCGCTCCAGCACGCCCTGGTGCACCGGGCCGAGCTTGTACATATGGTTGCTTTGGTTCGTGCCGCTGCCGGCGTTGAAGAAAGAGAACATGCCGGCGATCAGCAGGCTCGAGCGATGGTGCGTCACGGTGTACGGCCCGGCGAAGACCGAGCACATCTCGCCGTGCAGCCCCTCGCAATTGGCGAACAGCAGGCTGTTTTCCGCCGAGAACTGCCGGCCCAGGCGGACCCCCTGGCCGACGAAGGAGCGGGTGACCATTGCGCCCGAATCGACGACGGCCCCAGCGGCGATGATGAAGTGCTCGCCGATCACGCCGTCGCCGACTTTCGTGGGGGCGTCGGGCGAGCTGTGCACCGAGCCGTCGTGCAGCTTCTGCACGCCGGTGAGCCGGGCCGCCGGGCCGACGCACAGATTCGTAAGCGAGCCGCAGTTGGTGAGCCAGGCGCCCGTGCCAATGGTGCCGCGCGGGCTTTTGACCGCCGCGACGTGCCGGGCGACGATCGCCTCCAGCCGCTGGATCAGCTCCGGCCGATCGCGATAGATCGCCAGCAGATAGGCCAGGTGCGCCGAAAGCCGGTCGAAGATCGGCACCTCCCGCCCGCCGGCCTCGTTGAGCACGGCCGCGCGCGTGCCGTTGCCGAAGGTCGAAGCGCCCTCGGTGGCGAGCAAGTCCACGTGGTCGATGACGACGTTATCGCCGATCGTGTAATTGGCGATGTGCCGGCCGATGTTGTGGATCAGCACGTTGTGGCCCAGCGAGCAGTTGTGCAGCGTGGCCCGGCGAACGCCGCAAGGCCGCTCCAGCCCGCCGGGCAGAATGACGGTCGCGCTCGAACACCCCAGGCGAATGCGGCCCGAGAAGGTGACGTCGGCCCATGCGCCTCGCACGAACGAGAAGCTCTCGGCGGCCTCGACCTGGTCCCAAGCCTCGGCCGTGCAGCCAGCCGATTCAAAGAGGCGGATTTCGTCGTCCGCCAGCGGACGATAGGCCGGGGCAAATGTGGCAGTCGTGGTCATGATCGCG
>JBGQHD010000717.1:0-3564 GCA_041497795.1 Planctomycetia bacterium | reverse complement strand
CCTACCCCACATGCGCGGCCTCACGCCGCGGCGTTGACCCATTATACGAGCCGCCGTATATTTCCACCGGTATTCACGGTGGCTGTAGCTCAGTTGGTTAGAGCACCAGATTGTGGATCTGGGGGTCGAGGGTTCAAGTCCCTTCAGCCACCCCTGTCGCGGATGCCCGAAGTGTCCTCCAGTCGGCCACTTCGGGCATTCTTCTTGCTGCTCGTCCGGAATTCGCAGCGGCCTGGCTAGAGAATACGGCCCGCGGGGCGCGAGGGTTCGGCCGGCGGGTCTTCCAGTTCCAGCGGCGGGCGGCCGTGCCGTGCCCGCAAACGATTGACCGCGGCGAGGACCTTCGGTCGGCCCACGAGCTGGCGCTCCAGCCCGCGCATGCCGGGGATATCCATCAGCATCACGCCGACCAGGATGGTGAGAAGACCTTGGCCGGGCACGCCCGGCAGCGACAGGAAGACACCGATGACCACGTGCAGCAGGCCAACGAGGTTCTTGGTGAGAATCCCCAGCCAGCGCAGCCACGGAGACTTGTCCCCCCACCAGGCGCGCGCATGGCGGTCGCGGAAGTAGTTCGGCGGCAGCTTCACCAAGATGAAGGCCACCTCCGCCAGGCTGATGGCCGCCGTCAGCACGAAGAGTCCCACGCCCAGCAGCGCTTCCTGCCACCAGGTCAGCCCAGATAGAAAGCTGGACAGGCGTTCGAGCATCCGGAGAATCGTCACGAAGGCAGAGGCTGTCGCAATGCAGGGCAGGCACTACAATGTGCCGCGACGCGGCCGGTCACGGCACGTGGCCGCGTCTCTCCGAGACGCGAGTGCGAGTCTCGGAGAGACTCGCCCACGTGACCGGTCAGGTCGGCGCCGCAGGCGGGCGGCTAGGACCATTGTACACCGAAGTGGACTGGGACGTGGCCAAATGCCGCTACCTCGATGACGCATCATGAGCCTGCTCTACTCCAGCTCCCGCTTCCTGGACCACGACACGGGCGCTCATCCCGAATGCGCCGAGCGTCTGGAGCACGTCGCCGCTCGCCTGGATGCCGCCGGACTGACCGAGGCCTGCCGACGGCCGCAGTGGCAGCCCGTCACGGCGGAACGGTTGGCTCGCATCCATTCACCCGCCTACGCCGAGCAAGTGGCTCAGTTTGCCGCAACGGGCGGCGGCCGCATCGAATCCGACACGATGGTCTCGCCCGCCTCGTGCGACGTGGCCTTGCTTGCCGCCGGAGCGGTTTGCGACGCGGTGCAGCGTGTAGCGGTCGGCGAGGATCGGCACGCACTCTGCCTGGTCCGGCCGCCGGGGCATCACGCCTTGGCGGCCTCCGCGATGGGCTTTTGCCTGTTCAACAACGTGGCGATCGGCGCTCGCGTCGCAACGGCGGAGTTGGGCCTGGACCGCGTGCTCGTCGTCGATTGGGACGTGCATCACGGCAACGGCACGCAAGACGCCTTTTGGGAGGACGAGCAGGTCGGCTTCCTCTCCATCCACCGCTGGCCGTTCTACCCTGGCACCGGCGGCCGAGCTGAAACCGGCGCCGGCCGCGGGCTGGGCTGCACGGTCAATCTGCCAATCGAGTTGGGCACGCCGCGGAACGAGTTCCTGGGCCTCTTCCGCAATCGACTGGAAGAGTTCGCGGCGAAAGTCAAGCCACAGCTCGTGCTGGTGAGCGCCGGATTCGACGCTCATCGCACCGATCCGATCGGTTCGCTGGGCCTGGAGGTCGAGGACTTTCAAGCACTTTCGCGGATCGTGCTCGACGTGGCCGACGCGTACGCCGGCGGCAAGGTGGTCAGCGTGCTCGAAGGCGGTTACAACCCGCCCGTGCTGGCGGAGTGTGTGGAAGTGCACTTGCGCGAGATTTCAAAGTAGCCATCTCGCTCCGCGAGATGGAATCGCTCTCGTTCCGAGGCTCCGCCTTGGAACGCACTGCCCGCGAGGCTCCGCCTCGCGCGTCTCCGCATCGCGCGTCTCGTGCGCCGTGGCTGCGTCGCGCTCCTGGTCCGGCAGGCAGAGCCTGCAAGGCAGTGCGTTCCCAGGCGGAGCCTGGGAACGAGCAACTCGCAGAGCGAGTTGCCCACATTCGGCTCGCGGAGCGAGCCGGCCACATTAACGCAGAAAGCGGCCGCCGTTGATGTCCACCAGCGCGCCGTTGATGAAGCTGGCCGCGTCGCTGACCAGAAACAGCACGGCGGCGGCCACTTCTTCGGCCGTGCCGTTGCGGCCCAGCGGCGTTTCCTGGCGGTACTGCTCCATCCGCTCCGGCGTGGAATAGACGTCGTGGTGCCGGGTCTCGATCACGCCCGGCATGATCGAGTTGGCCCGCACGTGCGGCGCCAGCTCGCGGGCCAGCGTGCGCGTCATCACCTCCAGGCCGGCCTTGGCGATGGCATACGGCCCCGCGCCGTTGGCGCCGCCGGTCTGGATCGAGAGCGTCAGGTTATTGACGATCGCGCCGTGCCCGCTGGCCCGCAGGTGCGGAATTGCCCGCTGGGTGACGAGGAACGCGCTGGTCAGGTTCGTGGCCAGCACCTGCTGCCACAGCTCGAGCGAACAGTCCTCCAACCGGCTCCGCTCGATGGGCGAGCCGGCGTTATTGACGAGAATATCGAGCCGCCCGGCGAAGGCCACGAACTCATCGACCACTCGCGTCGCGTCGCCCGGGACGCTCAGATCGGCCTGAAGCAACATTGCCTTGGCGCCGCGCTGCCGAATGCCAGCGACGACTTCTTCGGCTTCCTTGCGGCTGCGATGGCAATGCACGCCGACCGTGGCTCCCGCGGTAGCCAATGCCTCGGCGACCGCCCGGCCGATGCCGACGCCGGCGCCGGTAACGAGGGCGGCACGGCCGTCTAACGTCAGATGCGAATTTGGCATGGCAAGTAGGGTGGGCAATGCCCACCAAATGTGCTCGAATGCCGCCGCCACACGCCGCAACACATGGGGCGCGCGTTTGGTGGGCATTGCCCACCCTACGATTCTGCCGATTGCTCGTTCGCCTGCGAGAACATGTCGGCAATCACCTCCTCCAGCGGCGCGTCCTCCACGCTGACATCCTCCAGCGTATGCTTGGGCAGGATTTGCCCCAGCACTTCCGGCACCTTGCCGCGATCGACGCGGAGCTTGGCCTTCGGCGGGTTGGACTCCAGCACTTCGCCGTAACGGCTCAAGTCGCCGGGCATCGTGTCGCCGGAGAACAGCAGCGTGATCACCTTGTGGCTGCTGAAGCGGTCGATGATGCCGGTCAGCGAGCCGTCGTACATGATCCGCCCGTGGGCGATGATGATCACCCGCCGGCAGAGGGCGGCCACGTCCTTCATGTAGTGGCTGGTGAGCAGGATCGTGACCTGGCGGGCCTGCTGGTAATGGCGGAGGAACTGCTGAATGTTGTGCTGGGCGATCACGTCCAGGCCGATGGTGGGCTCGTCGAGGAACAGCACCTCGGGCGAGTGCAGCAGGGCGGCGATCAGCTCCATCTTCATCCGCTCGCCCAGCGACAGCTCGCGCACCGGCTGGCCGAGCAGGGGGCGGACGGCCAAGAGGTCGAGCAGCTCGTCGCGGGTG
>JBGQHD010000716.1:0-3569 GCA_041497795.1 Planctomycetia bacterium | reverse complement strand
GCCGAGTCGCAGTCCGTGCAGACGAAAGCCCTGCTCCACGGCGTGTCCGTGAAGCAAGCGATGATCACGCGCTTCGTCACGCTGTCGCCCAGGGACCGCTTGGCCGCAGCCGTGGAGGCACTGCTCGCCGGGTATCAGCAGGACTTTCCCGTCGTGGACGCCGGTAACGTCGTCGGACTGCTGACGCGAACCGACCTGGTCCGTGCCCTGTCCACAGGCGGCCCGGAACAAGCGGTGGCCAGCGTCATGCGGCCCGGGTGCCCCGTGGTGGACGAAGGGGAACCGCTCGAGACCGCTTTCCCGCGTCTCCAAGAGAGCGAATGCTCCACCCTTCCCGTGGCGCGCGACGGCCGGTTGGTGGGCGTGCTGACCCTGGAGAACGTGGGCGAGTGGCTGATGGTGGAAACCGCGATGCACCAACAGTGGCCACCTTCCAGAAACTTGCCATCGCCCTCATCGCCCTCCTGATGGGGCTCTTGGTCGGCCTGCAGCGGGAGCACGCGGCGTCGCCGCTGGCGGGCCTTCGCGCACGTTTGGGCTGATCGCCATTCTGGGCAGCTTCTGCGCCCAGTAGAGGGTCACCCCAGCAGACAGTCACCCTCGTGCCGTCCATGCGGTATACTCAGGCCGCGGCACAGCGATGTGACAATTCCCGACCCTCGGGGACTTCGGGTCCAGCGTGGCGAATGGCTAGGGTAGTCTCTGAAAGCTTGCCGTCTCCGGCCCGTGCCGGGCGTCGCGGCGTGAGAGCGCGCGCCGCCTGTTGGGCGACTATCGGCGTGTTTTTGCTGGGATCTGCCGGGTGGATCGCGTCGGCAGTGCTGCCGGCGGCCGATGACGTACGGCCACCGCAACAGACGCCGCGGTTCGAGGCCGACGTCCAGCCGCTCTTGCGGGCCAAGTGCTGGGCCTGTCATGGCGAGAAGGAACACAAAGGACAGCTCGACTTGAGGACTGCCGCCTCCGCATTGCATGGCGGCGAATCCGGGCCGGCGATTGTCCCCGGCAAGCCGGACGAGAGCCTGCTGTACGAGAAGATCCACGGCGGGGAGATGCCGCCGGAGAAGAAAGACCGCCTGAGTGCGGCCGAGATTGAAACCATCCGCCGTTGGATCGCCGCAGGCGCCCGCTCCGCCCCGACCCAAGGGGATGCGGCCGATTCGCCATCCACCACCTCGGTCACGCAGCACGACGTGCTTCCGATCCTGATGCGTCGCTGCACGGCCTGTCACGGGCCGCGCCGGCAGGAGGCCGGCTTGGATCTCCGCACCAAGGCGTCGATCCTACGCGGCGGTAAGTCCGGCCCGGCGATGGTGCCCGGCAAGCCGGCCAAAAGCCTGATCATCAAGCGCATCGGCGCCGGCGAGATGCCGCCCCGGCAGCGTCTGGTGGCGGCCAGCGTCAAGCCGATCGAGCCGGCGGAAATGGAAATCCTGGCTTGCTGGATCGCGGCCGGCGCGCCGGAAGTGACCGTGCGGCCGGACGTGGCCAGCACGACGCCCGATCCGCTGGTCAGCGATAAGGACCGCGACTTTTGGGCTTTTCGTTCGCCGCAGGCCGTGGCGATTCCCGCGGTGCGCGATGTCTCGCGCGTGCGGAATCCGATCGACGGATTCATTCTCCAGAAGCTGGAAGCACGCGGCTTTTCCCTTTCGCCGGAGGCGGATCGGCTGACGTTGCTGCGGCGGGCCTCGTTCGACCTCACGGGGCTGCCGCCGGAGCCGGCGGAAGTCGCGGCCTTTCTCCACGATCGTTCGCCCCAGGCCTATGAGCATCTCATCGAGCGGCTGCTCGCGTCGCCCCGCTACGGCGAGCGCTGGGGCCGCTACTGGCTGGACCTGGCCGGCTACGCCGACTCGGAAGGCAAGCGCGAGCAGGACCTGCCGCGGCCCCACGCCTGGCGGTACCGCGATTACGTCATCCAGGCGTTCAATGCCGACAAGCCCTACGACCGCTACCTGCTGGAGCAGCTCGCCGGTGACGAACTGGCCGACTACGGCCCCGTAGGACGGATTTCCAATCCGTCCGACAAGCCGACCCCGGAGGTCGAGATCACGCCGGAAATCTACGACAACCTCGTGGCCACCGGCTTCCTCCGCATGGCGCCGGACGCCACCTGGGCGAACATCACCGGCTACGTGCCCGACCGGCTGGAGGTGATCGCCGACGAGATCGACGTGCTCGGCTCGGCCGTCATGGGCCTGACGCTCAAGTGTGCCCGCTGCCACACCCACAAATTCGATCCAATTCCGCACCGCGATTACTATCGCCTGGTCGCCATCTTCAAGGGGGCCTACGACGAGTACGACTGGCTCAAGCCGGACGTGCACCCCGGCATCGGCCCGGTGAGCGAAGACGTCATCGGCGGCCGGCACATGCCCTGCGTCACCACCGCCGAGCGGCGGGCGTGGGAGGGGCAGAGCGCTCTCGCAGGCCACCGGCTGCCCGAGCCGGGCATCCAAGCGCTGTGGGACCGCGGCGAGCCGTCGCCGACGTACATCTACCGCCGCGGCGACTTCCTGAGCCCCGGCAAGCTGGTCGGGCCAGGCGTGCCCTCCGTCTTGACCGACGGCAAGACGCCCTTCGACGTCCGCCCGCCGTGGCCGGGAGCCAAGCAAACCGGCCGGCGATTGGCCTTCGCGCGCTGGCTGGTCCAGCCGGATCATCCGCTGACCGCGCGGGTCATGGTCAATCGCCTGTGGAAGCACCACTTCGGCGCCGGCTTGGTGAGCACACTGGCCAACTTCGGCAAAGCCGGCGCGCGGCCTACCCATCCTGAGTTGCTCGATTGGCTGGCGCGGGAGTTCGTCCGCCAAGGCTGGAGCATCAAGCAGATGCACCGGCTGATGATGACGAGCGCCACGTCTCGGCAGACCTCGGCCGTGGGACAGGCTACCGTGGGACAGGCTTCCAGCCTGTCCGGCAGCCAGGATGCCTACCCTACGGGGCTGTGCTCCCGCATGCCGATGGTGCGCCTGGATGCCGAGGCGCTCTACGACACGCTGCTGCTCGCGGCCGGCCGGCTCGACGAAAGGCGCTTCGGCCCGGGCGACCGCGTGGAAGTCCGTGCCGACGGCCTGGTCACACCCGTGGGCACGGCCAACGGCTGGCGTCGGCTGATCTACGTCGAGCAGCGGCGCAAGCAAATCCCCACGCACCTGGAGAATTTCGACTTCCCGCAGATGAACCCCAACTGCATCGAGCGCCGCGATTCGACCGTCGCCCCGCAGGCGCTGCACTTGATGAACAACGGCATGGTCCAGCACCTGGCCGAGCAGTTCGCCGAGCGCGTGCGCCGCGAGGCCGGCAACGACCCGCAGCGGCAGATCGAGCGAGCGTACCTGATCGCGCTGAGTCGGCCGCCAAGCGATGAGGAGCGGGAATTGAGCCTCGGCGCCTTAGCCCAGTTGACCCAGCAATGGGCCAAGCATGCAGGCACCGCCAAAGAAGAAGGGGAGCCCGCACGTCGGGCGCTGACGACGTTGTGCCTAACCCTGGTGAATTCGGCGAGCTTCCTTTACGTGGACTAGTCCCACGTGGCCGAGTCTCTCCGAGACTTGAATCCGCGT
>JBGQHD010000715.1:0-3573 GCA_041497795.1 Planctomycetia bacterium | reverse complement strand
TGCCACGCGTCGGCAGAAACTTGCGGAGGCTTCATGGAGCGGTCTCACTACTCAGCCCAAGTGACCTTGCGCCTCGTCGTTGACGGCGAAGAGGTTGCACTGGCGAGCGTCGGCCTGCAAACCTGCACGGCGCAGGTCGCGCTGCGTGAGATGCCCGCATCGGATGCCTGCTTGGTGATCGACGTTGACGGAGACGTGGCCAAGTACTTTGTGCGTCTTGAGGATGGCGTCAAAGCCGGCTCCAAGGAAATCATCTTCTCTGCTCGTCCCTTCATTCCAATCGAATACGCCGCCGTGCCGAGTGGCAAAAGCGAAATGCGCGCGGCGGAATCTGCGCCCGCGACAGCGCCGTTCTAGGGCGCACTGGGTTTGAAGCCGAGCAGTGTTTCCACGGGCCTTGTCGCCGCCGGCCAGCCTTGGCACGTACTCCCGTGGGCCGTGGTTGACGACTCTCTCCCCTGGCAGACAGCCGGCATCAGTCTACGCGCCGGGCTGACACGGCACGAGTCGTCTTTTGTGTCCCGGCCGCCTGCCGGCCGTTACACAAACGGAAGGCCGCGCTACATAAACGGAACACTTCCGCGCGGCGTGAAATCCACGCCCTTCGCATCCATGCTCAGGGACGTGCCACCCGAGATACGATATCATGCTCGGCGAGGAGGATCAGACCGATGAAAGCCTGGCGGTTCTACGGCTTTGGCGACATGCGGCTGGACGACGTTCCCGTGCCGGAGCTGCGGCCAGGGCACGTGCTGGCCGAGCCGTTGTGCGTGCAGCCCAGCGTCACCGAGGCGCAGCTCGCCTTCGGCATCCCCACGCTGGCCTACGACCGTGTCAAACGGCGGCTGGAAACCGAGGCGCCGATCCAATTGTTCGGCCACGAGTTCTGTGCCCGCATCGTGGAAACCGGCCCCGGCGTCACCCGCTTCCGCGCCGGCGAGCGGGTGGCCGCTCGGGCCAAGCTGCCCTGCGGGGAATGTCCGCTTTGCCTGTCGGAGCGGAGCGCGCTTTGCCGCCGTGGTCCGGTGATCGGCTTCGATCTGCCTGGCTGCTTCTGCGAAGTGGCGTCGCTGCCGGAGATCGCGCTGGTGAGAGTCGACGACGGCATCTCCGACAGCGAGGCCGCGTGTCTCCAATCGCTGAGCGACAGCGTGGCGGCCGTGGAGACCGCCGACATTCGCCTGGGCGACGCGGTCGCCATCTTCGGACAGGGCAGCATGGGCCTCGAGTGCCTGCAAGTGGCGCGGCTTAGCGGGGCCGGCCTGCTGATTACCGTGGACGTGCGCGAGGAGTCGTGCCGCATCTCGAAGCAGCTCGGCGCGGACCATGCGCTCAACGCGCGAAGCTGCGACGTCGTGCCGGCGATTCGCGATTTGACCGGCGGCAACGGGGCCGATGTGGTCTTCGAGTGCGCGGGCGGCAGCCCTAAGCAGGGCCTGGCCGGCAGCCAGACGCTGCGGCAGGCGATCGACGCCGTGCGCTCCGGCGGCAAGGTGATCGGCGTCTCCTGGTTCGGCGGCCCCCTGGAGCTGAACGTTGATCTGCTGCGCGAGCGCAGCCTGCGCTACCTCTTTCCCGACATCAGCACGCAAGCTCACTTGGAGCACACCGTGCGGCTGGTCGCTTCCGGCCGCGTGCAGCTTGGGGCCACCATCACGCACCGCCTCGATGGCCTGGAGTCCGTGCCGCGGGCCTTTGAAATCACCGCCAACAAGGGCAAGTTCCAGGCGATCAACCCGGCTCAAGTGACGATCCATCGCGCGGAACGCGGCGGAACGCGCTGAACCGCGAGGCTCTGCTCGCGGTTTCGGATGGGTGAGCTGCGTTGACGACGATTCTGCGAGGCAGAGCCTCGTAGGCAGTGCGTTCCGAGGCGGAGCCTCGGAACGAGGGCTCGAGGGGCCATGGATCGTCGCATCCGTCCAAGTCGGTTATAGTAAGGCCAGAAGGTCTTTTTCGAGCAAGTTCCTGCGTGCTGCGACCATGGCCACCGCCCTAACGCTGCTAACCGCTGAGCAGTTTCTAGAGTTGCCCGACAACGGGCAGCCCTCGGAACTCGTGCGGGGTGAGGTCATCTACATGCCGCCACCTGGGTTTCCGCATGGAGTCGTCTGCAGCAACGTGGTCCGCATCGTGGGACGGTTTCTCGACGATCACGACATTGGCACGTTAACGAGCAACGACGCCGGCGTCGTCACCGAGCGGGGCCCCGACACGGTGCGCGGCGCCGATGCCGCGTTCTACAGCTACCAGCGCATTCCCAAAGGTGCGCGACCCAGCGGTTATCCGAAGGTGGCGCCCAATGTGACGTTCGAGGTCCTTTCCCCCTCGCAGCGTTGGCCCAAGGTTCTCGCCAAAGTCGGCGAGTATTTGGACGCGGACGTCAAAGCGGTCTGTGTCTTGGACCCGGACAATCAGACAGCGCACGTCTATCGCGCGGACCGCGCCCCCGAGGTATTCCAGCGGGATGACGAGCTGCTGCTGCCTGAGATCTCGCCGGAGTTCCGCGTGCCCGTGAAGCGGTTCTTCGAGTAGCGCCGCTGCTCGCACCACGAGGCGGAGCCTCGAGGCGAGGACGTTCTGCCAGCAGTGCCAGCCGCCGGCCCCGTGTCGCTTCCCCGGCACATTCCGAAAAACCCGCAAGTTCGGCACAGATTAACACGATAAATGTCTAGCCGAGGGCACGCCCGGCGAGCGCGTCTGCAGATCGCCCCCTCCGGGCAGGCACAACCGATCCAACGTCCCGTACCGATCCATCGAGGGATCTCATGTCGCTCCAGAAGCTGAACCTCGCGGTCCTGCTGTTCGTGTCGAGTGCCTGCCTGTTCTCCGGGTGCGCATTTCCCATGAACACGACGTACGGTCCGCAGACGGGCATGTGGCTGTTCCCCGTCCCGGTGAGCCCGTACTTCCAGAAGCAGCTCGAAGACCGCTTCCGCAACAAGGAGCGTTACGAGCGGGTGGCGATCCTGGGACCGATCACGTCGGGCAACGGCCCGCCGCAGGCCCTGGACCCGCCGACGGAGTCGGAAATCCTGGCGGCCC
This sequence comes from Planctomycetia bacterium, assembly GCA_041497795.1. Lineage (GTDB taxonomy): Bacteria > Planctomycetota > Planctomycetia > Pirellulales > S012-138 > JBGQHD01. The sequence goes on along the minus strand of JBGQHD010000715.1, from coordinate 528 downwards.
TGCCGAGCGTCGAGGGGGGCCTGCCGTTCCTGGATGAAGTCCAGCGGAACAACGTCCGCATGACCGTGGAGCTGATCGCCGACTACGTCGATCAACCGCGGTTCTATCCGATCATCGGCTGGGCCAGCCTGCACCACGCCCATTACAAGTGCACGATCTACTACACCGAAGTCACGCGGGTCGGCTGGCCGCTGCCGCACACCACGGTGGACGAGGAGCACTCGGAAGTCATCTACATCGACCACAACCACTTCCACATGGTGGGCAACGCGGACGGCGGGGCCAATACGGCCTACGCCCAGCCACCGCAATCGTAGCCGCGAAGAACATAACCTGGTCTGCCGCGCGCCCCAGCTTTGCCTGGGGCGCGCTGCTAGGTACGGAGACGTCAGGCTTCTCGTGCACCAGCACGAATTCAGGGAGGGGCAAACGTGAACGCGCGACGGAGCTTTTTGCCGGCCGCCATTTTGGCCGTCCTTGGGCTGATGAATCTGACGGCTCCAGCCCGGGCCGATGAGGCCGACGATC
>JBGQHD010000714.1:0-3580 GCA_041497795.1 Planctomycetia bacterium | reverse complement strand
GACTCGATCTGCACGAACCGCTCGCCCATCGTCCACTGAGCGTCGGCCTCGCCGATCGACGCGCTGGGCGAGCCGCCCGGCTCCAGCCAGAGCTTCATCCGGTAGTCCCACTCGCCCACTAAGCCACTGAGCCACTGGTGGCGGTCGCTCGGTGGATCGGCTGACCGCGTGGTTCCAGGCGAGCCGCTCTTTCGCTTGGACGCCGACGAGCCCACGGGGCGCGGCTTGGATGCGGGCGCGCTCTTCGCTGCGCTGGGCGCCTCGGGCGGCAGCTTCCGTCGCGAGGTTTTTGGCGGCGCCTCGACGGGTTCGTCGTCCCCCTCGGCATCGATCGGGGCTTCGTCGGAATCGTCGTCCTCGTCGTCGGCCGTCGGATCGGTCAGCAGTTCGGCGACTTCGTCGTCGCTGAGGGAAGCGCCACCCGCCGGCCGTGGGACGCAGACCCGCTGCCGGCACACCGGGCAACGCCCCTTCTTGCCCGCCCGGTTGTCCGGCACGGCCAAAGGGTGCCCCAGCGGGCAAAGAAAGCGGATCGTCATGGGCGCCCCCGGTTGAGACAACGACAAGGTCATCGCGAGCCGCAACCTCAAGTCTCACCCCGCCCGCCGGCGGGGTCAAGCACGTCGTGCCTGTGGGCGGGAGACACAGTCGAGCCCGCCACGCCACGGTCACGACTCGTGGGCTTCCTCCCGGGCCTCTCGGCGCTTGGGCCTCAGCCACCCGCCCCTCGGCGCGCCGTCCTGTTTGCGTAATGGCGCGGTGACGGGTACACTGCTCTCACCAATGGACGGTGGCCGGTCGGCAGCGTTTGCCGGGTGGCATCCATCCAAGCAGTCACTCCGGGAAACGCAAGAATGGCCGAAGGCACGATCAAAAAACTGACGGACAAGGGTTTCGGATTCATCAACACGGGCAAGGAAAAAGATCTCTTCTTCCACTCGTCGAGCGTCCAAGGCGTCAGCTTCAGCGAGCTGCGTGAAGGCCAAAAGGTGTCCTTCACGGAAGGCCGGGGCCCCAAAGGCCCATGTGCCGAGAACGTCAAGCCGATCTAGTCGTCAAGCCGGTATAGTTCCGCCTTGCGGGACAGCCGCTGGTGAGAATCCGACCGAACTGCCCAGCACGCGAGTGACGGGCAGCGTTCGCTGTGCGGACCCAAGCTGCCGCTCGTTGGTCTAACGAACACGGCCCGGCCGTCGTGTCACTTGCCGGAAGCGGCACGTCCCCAATACAGGGTTCAACGACGCTCGCCAACGGATAGCGGCACGCCTGGGGCATTCTGCCCCAGCCGGCCGTCCGTTGCTTTTTTTGCTCTTCAGATTCTCGCTTTTCCAAAGTCGGACCGGCAGGCCGGCGGCGCGTGTCGCGCAACAGATTTCTGGATTTCCAATATTGTCCTTTGCCGTCGAGCGCTGGCGGCCGATCCACCTCGGCTCGTTACCTCAAGAGCGCGCAGCATCAGCACTTGGCCATCGACCTACTCCTGCCAGTTTTACCGATGACGGTATCACGCCGCGATGGACGTTTTTTCGACCAACGCGCGCGAGGGCTGACACCAACGGAAGACGTGGGCTGACACAAACGGACGGGTGACGGGTGGCTGGGGCTGAAGCGGCAGCGCAAGCCCCAGCAGAGCCGCTAACCGACGCGGCTAACCGAAACTGAGCGTGTTGTCTCGCACCGATGCGTCGAGCGATGCTACCTCGTGCGATAGACCCGAAGGCCACGGGGAAACCTCTTCAGTCGCTCGACCTGCGCCGGAACTATACCGGCGTCACGTTCTCGGCACGTGGGCCTTTCGGACCACGGCCTTCCGTGAAGGACACCTTTTGGCCTTCACGCAGTTCGCTGAAGCTCACACCTTGGACGCTCTCGGAATGGAAGAACAGGTCTTTGTCCTTCCCGGTGCTGATGAACCCGAATCCCTTGTCCGTCAACTTCTTGATCGTGCCTTCTGCCATTCGCGTGTTTCCCGGAATAATTGCTTGGAGGGAAGCCAACCAGCATACGATTGCCGGCAGGCCACCGTCCCGTTGGTCAAAGAAGTGTATCGGTCGCCGGGCGATCACGCAAACGGGTTGTCGCTCCCGCTGCAGGCCGCTGCCTGGGGCGTTCTGACCCAGCCACCCGCCGCCCCGCCGTCCATCGACCTCCAAAAACCGCAAGGTTCGCTCGCGGCGGCGTAGAAAAACCGCCTGAATTTCGCCACGGGCCCACTTTTCGGCGAGCGCGCGCAAAAATAGCTGCCGCACCCCTTGCGTCGCCTTCTTGCGACGCTACAATCGTCAGATGCAATTGAGACTCAGTATCTATAGTAAGTCTCGATCCCGCCGAGGCAGCTTAGCCACCGTAAGTGGGGAAGCCCTCCCGCCCTCCCCCATGTCCGCCGCAATGCTCCTGGCGCTCCGAAACCCCTGTTGCAAATGGAGCGTGCCACCATGCGATTGCGCAACCGCAAGAGCGCGTTTACACTGATTGAACTACTGGTGGTGATTGCCATCATCGGCCTCCTGCTCGGTCTCCTGCTGCCCGCCGTGCAAAGTGCCCGCGAGGCCGGTCGGCGCGCCAAGTGCGCGAACAATCTGAAGCAACTGGCGCTGGCGGTGCACAACTACGAGAGCAGCTTCGGCTACGTGCCGCCGCAGGGAATCTTCCCCGTAGGAGGAACGACCAACACCTGGTCGGCCATCGCTCGCTTGTTGCCGTTCGTGGAGCAGGGCAACTTGTACGATCTCATCGACTTCAATCGACCCTATTCGACGCAGCCAAATATCTCGTCCCAGCGCATCGACCTCCTCATTTGTCCGGATGAGCAGAACGATCGAGGGAAGGCGAACTCCTCCGGCGTCGTCGCACACTGGCCCCCCTGCTATGCGGCGAATTTTGGCACGTGGCCGATCTGGAACCCCGTAACGGGCGCCGGCGGCGACGGGGCCTTTGCGCCCACGAGGGGCCTAAAATTCGCGGAATTCAGGGACGGCTTGAGCAACACGCTGGCTTTCTCCGAAGTCAAGGCCTACGCCTCGCTACTCACCAAGGGAGGCAACCCCAACGTAGACAAGGCGCCCCCGCCGACAACGGCCGCCGAGGTCATCGCCTTGGGCGGCACATTCAAGGCGTCGAACCCCGGCACGGCCGGCGGCCATTCGGAATGGGTGGATTGCAAGATCTTCGAGACCGGCTTCACGACGGTGTTCCGGCCCAATACGCGCGTTGATTATTCCAGCGGCGGGACGAACTACGACGTCGATTTTGTCAGTGCGAATGAAGGCAACACGACCAACCAATATGGGTACGCCGCCGTAACTGCCCGCAGCTATCATCCGCTGGGCGTCAACGCGTGCCGGATGGACGCCTCGGTGCAGTTTGTCCCGAATTCGATTGAGCCAAATGTCTGGAGAGCGCTGGGCACGCGGAGCGGCAAAGAGGTGAACACGAATATCAACTGAGGGGCGGCACGCGTGCCCGCCGAAGAAGGGGGTGGCACGCCCAGAGCATGGCTGCGATGGGCGTGGAAGCGCCACGGACGGAGATGCTGGGCGATGCGCCGACCACTCGCGCACGCCACGCCCTTCACATCCTG
>JBGQHD010000713.1:0-3582 GCA_041497795.1 Planctomycetia bacterium | reverse complement strand
GAAGCCCGGCTTCTCCGAGAAGCCGGGCTTCTCCCTCAATATCGCAGGCCGTTCTTTCGCACGTGCACCATCGGCCGATCCTCGCTGGCCAAGCGGCCGCCGGTGACGCGGGCCAGGAAGACGTGGTGATCGGCCGAGTCGATGCAGCCGGCCGGCTCGCACTCCAGATGACCCACGGCGCCGCCGAGCACCACCAGGCCCTGCGGCGTGCGGGCGACGTCGATGCCCTCGAAGGCCGGCTCGCCGGGGGCAAAACCGCGGCTGAAGTGCCGGAGCGTCTTCCTCTGCCCTTCGGGCACGACGTTGAGCACAAACGGCAGGCCCGCGCGCAGCCAGTCGGCCACATACCGTCCCTTGCGGACGGCGACCGAGACCATCGGCGGCTCGAAGCCGGCCTGCATCACCCAACTGGCGAGCATGCCGGTTTCCTGCTCGCCGCTGCGTGCCGTGAGCACGTAGATGCCGCTGGGAATGCGGCCGAGGATCGAGGAGACCGACTCGGTGACCGCGTCGGCCGGCGGCGGTCGTTTGTGGTGATCCGTGGTCATTCGGTGGCCGTCAAGTTGCCAACTCGCGCCGAACCTCAACACGGTCGCGCGAGTTCATGTCTAGCCGGCAGTATTTCACGGCGATTGCCAGCGCGGCGCCTCACCAGTCTGCGTAACACGGCGTTCATCACCGTCGGCCGTTACGAGTCGGTTGCCGTGGCTTGGTCCCGCAGCAAGCGGCGAGGCCAGGTCATCCAGCCGCGCTTGAGTTGCGGCATCGGCGCGCAACTCAGCGAGTCTCCGGGCGGCGTCCGGCGATAGGCAATCAGCCACGGTTCCAACAATCGATCCAAGATGGAAACCGCGGATGGGGCGTTCTGGACCATGAATCTAGCGTAGCAAGAGCACCTGACGTCGGCCAGACAACGCCATCGGCTCGTTGCGCCTCAGATCTTCTTCAGCTTCCGCCCCAGCTTCTCTTCCACGCTCTTCACCTTCGATTCCAAGCGGCCGCTGTAGCCGCGGCGGAAGTCGAGCTTGGCGGCGCAGGTGACGCGGTCGCAGTCGGCCGCCATGGCCTCCAGGCAGCGGCGCAGCACGTCCAGCACCCTCCAGCTCGCCCTCGACGATCGTGCCCATCGCGTGCAGCCGGTAGTCCAGCCCGCTGGCCTCGATGATCTCCAGGCTGTAGGTCCCGCGAGCCGAGCGGGACCGGCGGTGCCGCGTCACGCGGCGAAACGGGTGCCGCTCGGCTCGCGGCACCTACTCGCGGACGAGATGGTTACTTTGACGATTGTATCGCCGGCCGCTGAGGCAACGGAAGCACGGATCTGCCGACGTTTGCGGCCGCCGGTGATGGCGGTGCGCCGCAATGTGCCGGCGCGCACACGGAGTTTGCAAGCCGCCGCGCCGCGTGTCGATAGCTACTACACGAACCGCTCCAGGATGGAGCGATGCCAGGATGGCGCCCTCGGCAGATCCCTCCTCCCGGCTACGTCCGTTACTGTCGGTCCTGACCCTCAGTCTCGTGCATTTGCTGTTGCGGGCTTGGTAATCCCTCTTTCGTACTCGCGCTCGTAATCGCACTCGAATGACACCGAGTACGAGGAGCAGCACGAGTACGAGCACGACGAGAATGGAATCGCTAGGAGCCGGAACGGAATGATCTCCTCCAGGAAGCGTGCGCACGCTCTGATCTCAATCTTGGCCACCGCGGCCCTGCTGGGCGGCGCGAGCTGCTCGCGGCAGCACTACCACAACGCCGCCGACAACGAGGTCACCGACCTGGTGGCCGAGAAGGCGGGCGACCCGCGCTGGGCCGTGCCCCACTTCGACGTGGAGATGGACCCCCGCAGCCGGTACTTCGAGATCTACAACCAGGACAAGCCGCCGATGCCGCCCGACGACCCGGCGGCCCACCAGTTCATGCACGAAGTGGACGGCATGCACGGTTACCAGCATTGGCACAAGTACGGCGACCGGCCGGAGCTGGAAAACCCCTGGTGGCGGGCGTGGCTGGGCGACTACGTGAAAGTCACCGCCGACGGCAAGTTCAAGCTGTCACTGGACTCGTCGGTGGAGGTGGGGCGGGTGAACTCGCCGGCGTATCAACAGAACATCGAGAACGTCTACCTCTCGGCGCTCGACGTCAGCACCGAACGGTTTCGCTTCGACGTGCAGTTCTTGCAGGCCTTCAGCGGCGGCGACACCACGTTCACGCACCTCGGCCGCGACCGCGCGCCGCCCTTCGGCAGCGACACGCTGGCCATCAACCCCAACCTGCAGATGCGGCGGCGGTTCGCCACCGCCGGCGAGCTGCTGGTGGGCTTCGCCAATAGCACGATTTGGCAGTTCGCCGGACCCGACACGCACACGACGCTGTCGATCCTGAATTTCAGCCTCGTGCAGCCCTTGCTGCGGTTCGGCGGCCGGGCCGTGGCGCTGGAGCAACTGACCATCGTCGAGCGGGCCCTGCTGGCGAACCTGCGGGCGTTTCAGCGCTATCGGCAGGGCTTCTACACGAACGTGGCGATCGGCGAAGGCAACGTGACGGGGCCGCAGCGGCGTGGCGGCTTCTTCGGCGGCACCGGCCTCACGGGCTTCAGCGGCACGGGCGCCGGCGGGCTGGGCGGCGTCGGCGAGGCCACCGGCTTCGGACGCGCGAACCTCGGCGGCGGCGGAGCGGCCGGCGGCGGAGGGGCGGCGGGCTTCGCCGGCGGCGGCGCCGGCAACGTGGGCGGCTACATCGGCCTGCTGCAATCGATGCAGGAAATCCGCAACACCGAGGAGAACCTCCGCGTCCAGCTCCGCACGCGAGAACTGCTCGAGGAATTCTACCGCGCCGGCGACATCGTCCGCGGACAGGTGGACCAGTTTCAGCAGAACCTGGAGACCGAACGGGCCAACCTCCTGCAAGCGCGGATCAACTACGCCAACTTGCTGGACAACTTCAAGGGCACGCTGGGGCTGCCGCCCGACCTGGACTTCGACCTCGATGACACGATGACCGAGCGGTTCCAGTTCATCGATCCGCGGATCACCTCGGCCGAGGAACGCATGACTCGGTTCCAGGAAAAGCTGGGCGCTCTGCCCGAGGAGCCGGAGCTGGCCGACTTGCAGAAGGCGCTGGCCGAGGCGGCCGGACTCCGCGAGATCGTGGGCCAGTTGCCGGCCCTCGTGCAAAAGGACCTCGACACCTGGCGAGCCCAGCAGGCCAAGCGCAAGAACGCCCCCTCGGAAGACCTCGTCAATAACGAAGTCAGCCTGGCGGGAGGGCGCAAGACGTTGGCGGCCGCGGACGCAAAGCTCGCGGCGATGCGCGAGAAACTCACGCCTGCCACCCGTAAGCTCACCTATGGCGGGCTGATTCGCTGGACCCGCGAGCTGCTGCAGGTGATCCAAGACCTGTCGCTGGTGCAAGCGCGATCGCGGCTGGAGGCCGTGGAGAGCGTCGAGCCAGTCACGCTCTCGTTCGACGAAGCCTTCCGGATCGCCCGCGTGCCGGTCACCGGAGCCGGCGACTTGCCCCTCACGTACGTCTCGCGGGACGAGGCGCAGGCGTTCTGCGACGCGGCCGGCGTGCGGCTGCCGACCG
>JBGQHD010000712.1:0-3583 GCA_041497795.1 Planctomycetia bacterium | reverse complement strand
TCCTTTGTGCCGAGTATATGAACCCTGACAGTGGACGGGCGGCCGGGGTTGGTGCGGAGCGCAAGAGCCCGCCGCGCGGCTAGCGACATTGCACGCCGGGCGGGTGGCGGGGACCGGGGGCTGTAGCGAAACGCAAGCGCGGCGTCCGCGTGGCTGGGGCGGAACGCCCTGGTCGAATCGCCTCAGGCAAGTTCCTTCCGTTGGCGGCTGGATGCGCGAGTACCCCGTGTCGCTTCTTGCGGCTTGGTCGCCCTGACGCGGACCTTTTTGAGAAGCTCCGCGGCGACCTGGGTCGAACCGGTGTTGCGCTTCAGGTCAATGGCGGCGTTGACCGTGGCGATGGTCTTGGCGCTGGTCACGACTTGAGGCGTGATTTTCGTGTCGGTCTGTCTCGAAAGCCAGTCGGCGACTTGAGACCAATACCAAATTTGCGTCCGGCCCTTGATGCCGGCGACGGGTGGCGGAAAGCCGCCCGGGCCGCGCTGGGCGGTTCGCAGTTGCCGAATGCTCTCGCGCGACCGCCCCGCGCGGCGAGCGATCTCGGCGGCGCTGACCAAGTCGTCCGGCTCGATGCGAACCACCTCGAAGCCGGCCTTGGCCACGTCGGCGATTGCCGACAGCACGGCCCGTTCAAGAGACGGCGCCTCGCGAGTGAAATCCAGAAAGGGCGTACCGTCGAGGATTCCCAGCAGGGCATCGTCGCAACCGGCCTCACAGCCGGTTCTCGACGTCGTCCGTGAGCTCGGAAAACCCGGACAGGATCAACGTGAATTCGTGCTTCGCCATAAAGCTTCGCGATGGAGGCCTCGCTGTTTGCAAGTATGTCCTGATGTTGACACTTGTCAACACGGACGTACTTGGGCTGGAGCGGGCGCACGTCCGACGAGTCTGGCGGCCTTGCGAGAAGAAGTTTGGGGCATCATGGCGGTCAGCGGCAGATGGTCCAACGCCTGGCCCTTGTGGTCGGTCCAGGGCATGGCTAGGATCGTGACGTGCGGGCTTGGCGTTCCACCGCCGCCGTTACCTCCGCCCTGCACACCCGCGCCCTCAGGTCTTTCGGCTCCGCCGTTCTCGATCGAGGGCGACGCGACACGAGGACGACGAGAAGGTAGGTCTCCGCTGGGCGCGAGGGAGTCGTTCGCATGAAACTGATCATCGCCATCATCCAGCCGAGCCGGCTGGAAGCGGTCAAAGCCGCGCTGACCGAGGTGGAGGTGTTCCGCCTGACGGTGATGGACGTGCAGGGCTTCGGCCGCCAGAAGGGACACACCGAGCTGTACCGCGGCCACGAGTTCACCGTGAACCTGCTGCGGAAGGTGGAGCTGCAGATCGCCGTCAACGAGGACTTCGTCGAGCCGACGGTCAACGCCATCATCAAAGGGGGCCGCAGCGGCGAGAAGGGCGAGATCGGCGACGGCAAAATCTTCGTCCTACCCCTGGAAGACTGCATCCGCATCCGCACCGGCGAGCGCGGCTCGGAGGCGATTTAACGTAACCACGAAGGACACAAAGGACACGAAGAGACCAGACCGCGAAGAAGCTGGCATCTTCTTTGTGTCCTTAGTGCTTTGTGGTTGCCCATCCCCGGCGGCGATGTCGCGGCATTCCGCGGAGCAAAGTCGGTCCACCAGCGATCATCCGAATCTTCTGTCCTTGAGGAGTATCTCATGTCACTCGTTTCCCTCGCCCGACGTGTTGCATCGTGGTTCCCTGTGGCGTTGTGTCTGGTTGCTTTTTCAGCGGCCTTAGTGGCCGACGAGAGGGTCGCCACGCCGTTTAGCGGCAAAGACCTCGACGGCTGGCAGTTCAAGAGCCCCAAGGAGCGCAGCAAGTGGACCGTCGGCAAGGCGTCGCTCAATCCGAAGAACCCGGGCCAGTTGGTCGTTGAGAAGCCGGCCGACGCCAAGGAGGCCGAGCTGGTCAATGCCCAAAGCGGCAGCGTCGATATCTACACCGAGGCCAAGTTCGGCGACTGCACGATCGAGCTGGAGTTCATGGTCCCCAAGGGCTCCAACTCCGGTGTCTACGTGATGGGCGAGTACGAAGTGCAAATTCTCGACAGCTACGGTAAGAAGACGGTCGGGCCGGGCGACTTGGGCGGCCTCTACGGCGCCGCGGCCCCCAAGACGAACGCCTCCAAGGCCCCCGGCGAGTGGCAGAAAATGGTCATCGAGTTTCAGGCCCCCAAGTTTGAGGGCGAGAAGAAGACCGCCAACGCCAAGTTCCTCAAGGTCACGCTCAACGGCGAAGTGGTCCACGAGAACGTGCAGGTGAAGGGGCCGACCCCTTCCTGCCTCACCGGCAAGGAGGCCCCCACCGGCCCGCTGATGTTCCAGGGCGACCACGGCCCCGTGGCGTTTCGCAACATCCGCATCACGACCAAATAGCGGCCCGAAGCCAGCGGCCCGCCAAGATCGACGGATGGTCCAAATGAGCGGCCGTGCCTCGGCCACCCCTGCCGTATCTCCCGCGCCGGCGACGGCGATCCCGCGCCGCCCGCGCGTCGAGATCGTCTATTGCACGCAGTGCCGCTGGCTGCTGCGGGCGGCGTGGATGGCCCAGGAGCTGCTGACCACCTTCGCGGCCGAACTCGGCGAAGTGGCGCTGGTGCCCGGGACGGGCGGCGTGTTCGAAGTCCGTGCCGACGACCACCTGATCTGGTCGCGTGCGGCCCAAGGCGGCTTTCCGGACATCAAGGAACTGAAGCAACTCGTCCGCGACCGCGTGGCGCCGGGCAAGGATTTGGGGCACGCTGATCGATCGAGTTGAGGCGCCCCGATCCGCCTATTTGGTCGCGGCCCGCCGGTCCAATTCAGCGAACAACTCCCGCAGCGGAAGTGTGAAACCGGGGAGCACGTCGCCACCATCCAGGGTATCGGCCTCAGAGAGCGTGCGGACCTGGTTCTTGGATGTATAGACCGCCACGGTGCGATTCTTGGGGTTGACCAGCCATACCAACCGCACGCCGGCCGCGAAATACTCATCGACCTTGCGATCCATCTCGCGCCGCGTATTCCCGCGACTGAGCACCTCGACAGCCAAGTCGGGCACAAGGTGCGGAACCGCTTCCTCGGGCACGCGCCCGTCGGGAAAACGAGACCAAGACGCGAAGGCAACGTCGGGGATGCGCACCAGACCTGGAAAGATCTGCATCATCCCGTCGGCACCGTTGACCAACCCGAGGTTGATCGGATCGACGAACAGCCGCAGCCGCAAGAGCAAGAAACCCGTGAGAAAACCTTCGCGGAATCCCGTGGCCTTCTCCACCAAGACACCTTCGACCAGCTCGCAGACGCGGTTCTCGCGACGCTCAATCTCGATGACGTCGGCAACCGTAGCGTGGCCGGGCGGGGGCTTCAGGCGAATGCGCTCTGGCGGAATGCCGCCCAGGCGATCGATCAGATCGGCGACGGTTGCGGCGCTGCTGATCGGCGGCAGCGGCGACAGCGGGGAGAAAACGTCTGTTGCAGTGTCCGTCATGAGCACGACCTAAGGCGTTGGCATCCATTGTACCGGCGTTGCCCTCAACGGGCACGTTGGAAACGTGCCCCACGATGGCCGCTACTCATTCCACTTCTTGATC
>JBGQHD010000711.1:0-3591 GCA_041497795.1 Planctomycetia bacterium | reverse complement strand
TACCCCTCAGCCTCATAAGCCTGCGAATCGCAGTTCCCCATTGGCAGGATGCGGCCGGTCATGGCACCACAGAGGCTCACGCCGAGCTGCAACGTAGGTCGAACTTCGCACCGGGTTATGAGGCTGCCTTACCAATACAAGAGATTCTCACAGCCGGCTACCCTCCTTTCTTGGAGTGGCAAACCGCCGTCCGAACTGGGCTGGTGAAACCTCGTTCGGACACGCTTCGTCCAGCCTCTTCGTCGAGCCTCTTCCCATCGCTCCTTCACCTTTTAATACGCGGCGGCACCGGCTTTGGTTCGCGCAGAATGGCCAAGATCTCGGCATTGGCCGGCGGAAACCGCAAAGTCCGCAGCTCTTGCCGCGTGACCCAGCGAAATGGCCGGCACGGCTCCTGCTGCGGACTACGGGGGATCGCCGCGAAGAAGTGCAGCTCCAGGCGACCGTGCTCGTAATCGTGCATCGTCCGGCAGAGCAGTCGCCCGACGGAGACCTCCAGGCCAGTCTCCTCGAGGCATTCGCGGGCGGCCGCCTGAGCCGGCGTCTCACCGTCGGCGATCTTGCCGCCGGGAAATTCCCAATAGCCGGCCAGCGGCGCCCCTTCGGGCCGCACGCCCACCAGGAAGCCATCGTCCCGTTCCACCACCGCCACGGCGATGCGCGTCGGGCCACCCGCGGCTGACCGTCTCGCGCCCATTCGAGCCCAAAGTGTCAGGCGGCGTCGGGGGAAGAGAGAAGCTACGCAACCCCCGATCTCACCAACAGCGGGCGAAGGACTTGAACCCTCGACATCCAGCTTGGGAAGCTAGCGCTCTGCCAACTGAGCTACGCCCGCAACACCGATATTCTAATGGACTTACGCGATGTAACAAGTCGGAAAATGGGCAAAGGTCAGCGGACGATGCGAGCTCGTTCGGTGAGGCCCCTGTAGCGTTCAGCAGAATTCCGCGCAGCAAATCATGCTTGGGGGCTACTTAGCCGCTCTGGGTTCCTTGACGTCATAGCACCACAAGCAGTCGAGGTCGCGAATGTAGAATCGTCCATTCGCAACGACCGGATACGCCCACGCCTTTTCCATGCCGTTGGCGCGCTTCGGCCGCTCCGTGGGCGTGAAACGTCCCTTCTCACGGTAAGACTCGGGCGAGGGCTCGACGAGCGCGACGTCTCCGTTTTCGGCGTGGAGATAGAGACGGTCGTCGGCATAGCACAGCGACGCCGGGCCGAGGGCGCGATCTTGCCATTTCACCTTGCCCGTGGCGAACTCGATGCACAGCATCGCCTGACCGGTTGTGCCATAGAGGAAGTCACCGATCTTTACCGTGCCGCCAATGGCCGTGGGCAATTTCGCCGCAAAGTACAGTTGCTCGGCCTCAACCTTGCCGTCCTTGGCCTTCAGCTTCACCGCGCCTCCGCCGGTCCCCGCCGAGCCGACGTAAATGGAGCCCTCGCTCGCGACGGGCGTCGGGATGTTCGCATTGAAGGGGCTGACGGGTTTCCCGTAACGCCACAGGAGCTTGCCCGTCTTCGCATCCACGCCGACCAAACCCTTTTGCAAGAGTTGAACGTACTGCCGGACCCCCTCGGACTCGACCACGATGGCCGAAGCATAGGCGGCTTCGTCGCCTTCCTTTGTGGCGCACTTCCAGAGGACCGTGCCTGTCTTTTTGTCGAGAGCCACCATCGTGGCCTGGCTGCCGCCAGGGGTGCAGACGAGCGAGTCGCCGTCGATCAGCGGCGATTCCGAGTACGCCCAGGTGCCTGCCTTGCCGCCGAAGTCGGTGCGGAGGCTCTTCTGCCAGCGGACCTTGCCCGTGGCCGTCTCCAAGCAGGCCAGGTCGCCGTCGGACCCGAGGGCATAGAGCACGTCTCCCTCCACCGTTGGCGTAGACCGGGCAGAGGCGTAGTTCGGCTTCTGGTCCGGCTTGCCGACCTTGCCGATGCGAGTAGACCAGACCTCTTTGCCGTCCTGCGCATCGAGGGCCTTGACGAACTCGTCCTCTAACCCCTTGTTGGCCATTACGTAGAGTCGCGTGCCAACCACCGCTGGTGTGGAGTAGCCGCCGCCGAGGTCTTTCACCTGCCAGAGCAGCTTCGGTCCTTCCTTGGGCCATTCCTTGAGCAGCCCCGACTCCTGCGAGATGCCGTCGCGGTTTGGCCCGCGCCACTGGGGCCAGTCAGCGGCGATCGCAGCGCAAGCGGTCGCGGCGCTGACGCACGCCGCCACGAACAGTACGAGCAGTCGGTTGGCGTTTGCCTGGCGATTCACGTCACGTCCTCCTTTGAAGGGGACAGCCGATAGTCCACACAGCTTGACTGCCGCAAGAGTCCGCGCCCCTGTGCGTGGGAAGCCCAACGGCGCTGCGGCGGATTGTGGGGCTGAATCTATCGGCTAGGGCAACCCTCGGCAAGCACGCTGTCTAGCCGAGCCACCCCGGCTTCACTGGGCTTTCGCCGCGCGCTGCTTCGCAGCCTCGGTCTCCCGCGCGGCCGCCTCAACGCCCAGTGGACCGACGTCCTTCTCGCTCGCGTCCAGGAGCTTCCGCATCGCCTTGACCAGCACGCCTTCCACGGAGGGCGCCACGAGCGACGCGTTGGGACCTGTCTCGTAACCGCCTTGGCCGTAGGCGATCTGGGTGCCGATGTAGCCGGGCGCGTAGTCGCCATAGGCGGCCATCGCCACCACCAGATCGGGCCGCATCCGCTGGGCCGCCAGTTGGTACTCGACGAAGAGTTCTCCTGGCATGTGCAGCACTCGCGCTTTGCCCAAGGTCAGGCAGCCGATGTCGATCTTCTCGCCGGCCTGGCAGCGCCGCAGCCAGACGAGCTTGCTCGCGATCTCGATGCGCTGCCGGGCCGGCAGGGCCGTGTTCTTGAGGTCCGACGAGAGCTTCTCTTCATCCAGCGCAGCCGAGGGAGGCAATGCGACCGATAGCGACTTCCAGTTCACGTCGGCCGCCGTCAGGGGAACCGTGCGGGTCCGCTCCCGGGCCTGGGCCATGCCGGTCGCCATGCGATCGGCCAGCACCTGGCGGTTCTCGTGCGCCCCGTCGTTGTACTTGCCGGCCCCGATGTTGCCGCCGGCGCCGTTGAAGTGAACGTGCAGGACTCCCGTGGCCTTCTGGCGCTCGTTCCGGGCCAAGCCGGGGAAGTCCGGCGTCGCCTGGCCGGTGCGGTAATAGCTCTGGGGATGCGTGGCGTAATAGGTCAGCACCGCCACAGGCCGATCAGCATTCCAAAAGCTGATCGACTTCAAGATCGGGTCGATGACCCCTTCGGGGAACTCCCGCACGCCCGGATCCTTGGTGGCCGTCCAGCGCACGTGCTGGACCTTGCCATCGGGCCCCAGGATTCGCCGGTTGGAGGCCACTTTTTCGACCGTGGCCTCGCCGAGCCCCAGGTGCGTGACCGGCTGCGCATCGCGCGCTGCCTGCTTCACCGCCGCGGCGGCTCGGCGAATGACCTGACGGGCAAAGGGCGCGTCGAACACTTCGCGGTTGATGCCATGCTGGGCCGTTAAGGCATCGACCGAGAAGTCGCACCACGGCGCGTCATGCTGGTGCAGCGTGTGGACCGCCACCCGCTCCACCTGGG
>JBGQHD010000710.1:0-3594 GCA_041497795.1 Planctomycetia bacterium | reverse complement strand
GTTTACGACCTTACCCTCGTCACGCACAACACGTCCGACTTTCAACGTGTGCCAGACCTGCGCCTCGACGACTGGTTGCAGTCCTGATTGGGCCAGGCGTTTCGTGGGATGGTCCTCCTTACAAAGAGTAAACGCCGCTGGACGTGCATGTTCGCTTCATGGATCGCGGAGGAATCGTCTTTGAGAACGGCGAACTATTTCGTGCTCGGCGAGATTTACGGGTTGCTGGAACGGATCGAGCTGATTGACGGAATACCTTTCGAGAGATTCGACCCGGACGACAGCTCGGATGTCGCCGCCATTGTCGAGAGGTTCATTCGTCCGGCCTTTGTCGCCGCGACGAAGCCAAAGCAAGACCTGATCCGTTGGTCGCTCGAATACTACTGCTCTACGGGAATCGCCCCGCTTCAATTGCTGAAGGATCGGTGCCAAGAACTGAGCCTTCCCGATTGCGCGTCGCCCATCGAGTTCTTTCGGCGGGTTGGGGAAACCCTGTTTCTTGGCGAGTTTTCCCGAGACATCGATCCCCAACAGTACGAGGAAGTTCTTGACGAGGACGCTGCGAATCTCGTGTTTGCTCCCGTCTGACGTGGGTGGCTACTCCCCTCGTCGCCACACCGCGTCTCCTTGACAACCCCGCCTCGCCGGGGAAGCTATGGTCTGTCCACCACAAGGTGACTTCGCGCCTTGTCGCCGACCGTATTCGAGGGCGACGACGAGGGCGAGACGAGCACGATAAGGCCAGACAATCACCGGAAGAAGGATTCCGCTTCATGACCACGCTGACGCTCGAGCAGACACTGAACAAAGCCGAGGCTGGCATCGGCGCGTTCCTTAGGCAGGCTTTGAACGAGGGTCGCATCGACGAGCAGCAGTTCAAGTCGGCCATCGACAACGCGCTGCCGAACCTGCGGAAATGGCTCGAAGACCCAGAGCTGGACCGCATCGCCCGCGAAAGCCCCGTCGGCATCGGCAGCGGTCGCACTGGCAAAGCCAGTGGCACACAACGGGGCAGTGGCACACTGACAGAGTCGCCAGCCAAAACCGGCATCCGCCAGGCCGTCGAGCAGGAGCAGTGGGCCAATCTGGTGAACGCCTTTCGCAAGCAGGTCAGCTTCGGCACCGGCGGCATCCGCGGCATGATGGCCTTCGACCGCGCCTCGATTGAGCGGTTCCAGAAAGACTTCAACGCCCCGATCCTCCGCGGGCCAAACACGATCAACGACGTCGTGCTGCTGCTCACGTCGGCCGGTGTGGCCCGCTTCGGCAAGGATCAGAAGCGGCCGTTCGAGAAAGTCGTCATCGGCTACGACAGCCGCGTGCGCGGGCAAGACCTGGCCCGCTGCGTGGCGTCGCTGTTCCTGGCCTACGACTACACGGTGTACATGTTCGACGAGCCGTGCCCGTACCCGGAGGTGACGTTTGCCATCCCCGATGCCGCCATCCGGGCCGACGTGGGCATCTTCATTTCGGCCAGCCACAACGACTATCGCTACAACGGCTACAAGCTCTCCAGCTCCAACGGGTCACAGTTTGACCCCGAACAGCGTGATGCGATGTACGAGAAGTATATCGCCAAGGCCACGACCAAGGAGATTGTCTTCCGCCGCTTCGAGGAGGCCGCCAAGGAGAAGTTGGTCTTCCTCGGCGGGGCCGAGCCGCTGCCCGGCTTCAACTACGCCGGCCGCCAGGACGCGATCATCAACATCCACGGACGGCACGCGGGCCACATGAAGTCGTTCCTGCTCACGCCTGATCTGGCCGCGCGGCAGAAGAAGGCCAAAGACCCGCTGCACATCGCCTACTGCGCCTTCCACGGCGCCGGCCGCAAAGCGGTGCCGCGGCTGCTGAAGGACGTGGGCTTCCTCGACGTCAAATCGGTCAAGGCCCGCGGGCTGAACGAGCTGAACGGCCTCTTTCCCTGCTTCTCCAGCGAGCCGGGGCGCGAAGAACAGCCCGATCCGGGCGATCCGCACTCGGCCGAGATCGCCGTCGAGGCCTTCCAGCAGGACTATCCCGGCGAGTGGGAGAAGACCGATATCCTCATCGGCACCGATCCCGACGCCGACCGCTGCGGCGTGGTGGTGAAGGTGCCGGCCAACCAGCGGCAGCTCCACGGCGGGCGGGATTATGCCCTGCTGCCGGCCGATGAGGTCTGGGCGCTGCTGGTGTGGTATCGGCTGATGCGGGAGATGGAGCTGGCGGGGAACGAGCAGCCCGGCTGCTCCCCAGCAGCCGGGCTGCTGCCCGATGCGGATCAGAAGTTCATCGTCCTCTCGCACACCACCTCCGACTGCATCACGCGCGTGGCCCAGAAGTTTGGCCTCGGCGTCATCCGCACGTGGGTGGGCTTCGCCGCCCTGTCGGCCGCCGTGCGCGATACATGGGACAAGAAACCCGTGCCGAAGCTCGTAGACGGGCGAGCCAAGCCCAGCGATCCGTTCTGCCATCCGTTCGTCTGCGATTATCTCGGTATGGACAACGGCAAGCGGTCGTTCAACGTGGCAGCGATGGAGCAGAGCAACGGCTTCTCGCTCCTGGGCGGCCCGCCGCCGGATGCCAACTCGCTGGGCACGGGCGGCCACGTCCGCGACAAGGACGGCACCTTCGCCGCCCTGCTGGTGGCCGAGGTCGCCGCCTGGGCCAAGGAGCACGGCACGTCGCTGATCGAGCTGTTGGACCAGCGAATCTACACCGATCCGGCGATCGGCCTGTGGGTCACGCACTACGAGCCGGACCCGCTGATCGGCGAATACCCCGGCATCGAAGGGGACCGCAAGAAGCTGGATATCCTCGGCAAGGCCCTGGGACTTTACGAAACCGCAAGGCGAGCGGGGGGCGTAAGCCCCCTGATAACGTCGGGCACCCAATCGCCGCCGATCAGGGGGCTGACGCCCCCCGCTCGCCTGGAGATTGCCGGCTTGCCGGTCCGCTCGGCAGTCATCTACCGCACCGGCAAATACGACCGCATCTACCCACCCAGCGGCAGCTTCGTCTTCCCCGACGAAGGCGTGCGGCTGTTCTTCAACGCGGCCAAGACCGACCACGTCACCATCCGCCCCTCCGGCACCGGCAACAGCCTGCGGTTCCACGTGCAACTGCACAGCCCGGTGACGAAGGACAACCTGATCGCCAAGAAGAAAGAGCTGCGTGAGAAGGCGAAGGCGATTGTGGACGACGTGCGGGGGATTCTGGGGGCACTGAGGGAGTAAAGGTAGACGCATCAGATGGTCCGAATCGAACCACTCGGTACCGGAGGAGCCGTCTTGCCGGCGATTGTTGTCGGATATGAAATCCCCGCGGAACAGAATCAGAGAGTTGAGGAGTTCGACGAGTCCCCCGACTGGATCATCACGCTCGACCAGCAAGCTGGTGGGTACTGTATGTGCTACCCGTCGGTCGTTGGCGCCGTCCTGCGATTAGCGGACAACCCCGAGTGGTGTCGAGGGGACTTATTGATCCTTGCGTTGCCAATTGTACGATTCAGAACTTGAGGCCGGCCCAGTCAAAAAAGGAACTCAGTAGTCTTTGATTGTAGTGCAGATCATTGAGTGAATCACCGACAGCGTCGAGTAGGTGATCGGCATCCTCGGG
>JBGQHD010000709.1:0-3615 GCA_041497795.1 Planctomycetia bacterium | reverse complement strand
GTTTGCGGTCAGGGTGTTGACGAACCAGATTCGATCTGCCTCCCCCTGAAGGAGCAGGTATTCAGACCACAGATTGTGCTTTCGCCCTTTGGCGGCGACGATTTCAGTGACGGGCCCCAGGGTGCCATGTCGGATCATGCGGAAGAACACCTTCTCTGGCGAGTCTTCCAGCGTATAGCAGACGACGATCCGATCGCCCATGGCGACGGCGCGGTGCCCCCGGCGGGCGTCGCAGACCTTGACCGTTTTCCCATCCGCCTCGGCTTGGTAGTACAGGCCGGTCGCTTCGCCTTTCCTTTCCCCTTCGTCGATCTTCCAGAGATAGTGGATCGATTCATCGTTCAGTCGCAGCACCGTCGGCTCGCTGGCGGAGCTGACGAAGCGGTCGAGTCGGAAAATCTCTCGGGGGTGCAGCCAAGTCCGTTTCTTGACCTCAAAGTCCACGCAGCGCATCCGCACGTGGTGGTCGCCGGGAAGGACGTCGCCCCAGAAGAGATGCAGTGTGTCCTTGGCAATGAATGTGGCGTCGAGAATCTCTGTCCCGGGGAAGCCCCGGCCCTTGAAGTTGCCCAGACGAGTCAGATTCAATCGCTGATCGACGTGATAGACGGTGAAGTCCGTGCTGCTGGGCCACACGACCAGATACCACTGCCCCTCAGCATCGGCGACGGCGCGACTGGCGGCGAGCGCAAAATCGACGTGCTTGACGACGACGGCGCCGGATTTCTTCACGATCAGGGCCAGGCCATGATCGCCGTTTCCGCGAATTTCCCACCGGCACAAGAGGTCTCCGTGGACGTTGACCGAAAGAACCGGATTGTCGAAACAGGTCGCGAAAGGGAAGGGGGGGGTGAATCCGTTGGGCTGTGGAATCGTCGTTCCGCTCGTCTTGCCGTCGCTCAGACTGTAGGTGTTCAACTCTCCCCGCTGCTCGACAGGGCGAACGGCGCAAAACGAGCGGCCCGGCCCGAAGACGCATTGCTTGCTCGTGTACGCGAAGCGGTCGCGATTGGGTGGGAAAGCATCCGTCGAGTGTTCCTTAACCAGAACGAGCTTCATGGGTTGACGAAGATCGTCGGCCTCGATCACGCGCGCGCGGAAGTCCTCGTACGTGGGGCCCAGCATGCCGGCAAGGGATTTCGAATCGTCCTTGGATTCGATGGCCTTGCGCAGGAACGTGATGATCTCTGGCGAAGCCGCCTTCTGATCCAAGAGCATGCTGGCCCAGGCAAGCTTGAGCGTGGGATGCGCGATCTTGGCGAAATTGGCGACGGCGTATTCCCGCGTATCGTTGCGCGACGCCAGCCCGCTGCTGAGCGCCAGAAAGGGATAGAGATCGAGCTCGCCGATGTCCTTGCTCGTCAGGGCCAGGAGCACGCGCGTGTGAGGAGCCGCCTTCTCGATGGCCTCCTTCGTAAAGGACTCGCGCCTCGTCGGCAGCGTGCCAAGCAACTCAAGAAAAGCCTTCTTTTCGGCCTCCGTGACAACCTGGTCCGGCTCAGCGAACCCCAGAGCCAGCGCGACGAGGAAAAT
Organism: Planctomycetia bacterium; assembly: GCA_041497795.1. Taxonomy (GTDB): domain Bacteria; phylum Planctomycetota; class Planctomycetia; order Pirellulales; family S012-138; genus JBGQHD01. Next base: position 2,082 of record JBGQHD010000709.1, on the reverse strand, counting down.
GGTGCTCATGGCCATAGTCGGTGGGAAGAGCTACTGATCGGAGGAGGGCACTTGCCCAATTTAGCTCTGGCATCCAGGTTCGGCAATGTGCCGCGTCCCTGTGCCTTTGCAAGAAGAACTCGCCATTGCGCTTCATGCGAGCACGAGGCCGTTGCTTGGCCTGCCAGGGGTTCGCATCTCGGCGTAGCCGCTCGACGCTGGTGCCGTGACATGCCGGGCCTTACATTTCACGCATGTACGTGCCCCCTCTGCCTCGCGAGGTCATTGCTTGACGGACGCCGGCAGTGCATCATTGTCGAAGCCCAGGCAGGGATTGTCCGCGCAGGAAGCCCATCGAACACGCCAACCTCCCGAGAGCCATCCATGAGCCAGATGCAGCAGCCGACACAACCGCACTCCGCCCCCCCGTCCAACGACGCTCAGCCCTCGCCCGCGAAGCTTGCCCGGCGCTCCTTCCTCGCCGCCGCCGCCACGGCCGCCGCCGGTGCGGCGCTGGGGCGTGGCGCCGCCGACGCAGGCGACAGGGAATACGGCAGCCACGCCCAGCCCGTGCGCTATCCCGACCCGGACATCGTCGTCCTCGACGAGCGCTTCGCGAAGTACAAGATCGGCAACAGCGCCATCCAGCGGATCTATCACAGCGACAAGATGCTGTGGGCCGAAGGGCCGGCCTGGAACGGGGTGGGCCGCTACTTGCTGTGGAGCGACATCCCCAACGACGTGCAGATGCGTTGGCTGGAGGAAGACGGCCACGTGAGCGTCTTCCGCAGCCCGGCCGGCAACTCCAACGGCAACACCTTCGACTTCGAGGGCCGGCAGATCAGCTTCGAGCACGGCAACCGCCGCGTCGTGCGGTACGAGCATAGCGGCAGGGTCACGGCGCTGGCCGACCGCTTTGGCGGCAAGCCCTTCAACGCCCCCAACGACGGGGCCGTGCACCCCGACGGCTCGGTCTGGTTCACCGATCCGGGCTACGGCAGCCTGATGAACTACGAGGGGCACAAGGCACCCAACGACTCGCCGCAGCCGTATCAGAAAGAAGCCATCTACCGCATCGACAAGTCCGGCAAGGTGGACAAGCTGACCGACGAGATGTTCAAGCCCAACGGACTGTGCTTCTCGCCCGACTACAAGAAGGTCTACGTGGCCGAGACCGGCTGGAGCCACTACAAGCAAGCGCCCAAGAACATCATGGTGTTCGACATCCTCGACGGCAAAAAGCTGAGCAAGGGCAAGGAATTCGTCTCGATGGAGCTGGAGGTCAAAGGCAAAAAGGTCTCCGGCTTCTCCGACGGCATCCGCTGCGACGTGGATGGCAACGTCTGGTCGTCAGCCGGCTGGGTCGGCGACGGCTACGACGGCGTGCACGTCTTCGCCCCCGACGGCACCCGCATCGGGCAGATTCTGCTGCCGGAAATCTGCTCCAACGTCTGCTTCGGCGGCACCAAGCGCAACCGCCTGTTCATGACCGGCAGCACGTCGCTGTACGCGGTGTTCGTGGAGACGCAGGGGGCACACATTACGTAGCGAACCCGAGCGTGCAATGCTTCATTGCTTCATTGTCGCAGAAGGCGCACGAATGCGTCCCATTCGGGCAACAGGGCCAGCGCCGCATCCGGGTGGTCACGAATCCAGTCCCGTAACACCGCCCGAAAGTGACCTGCACTGGGTATTTCCCGCTCCTGGAGCCAGGGTTGCAAAGCGGCGAGCAAATCCTTGCCGGAACACCACATAAGCGCGTTCTCCGGTGAGTCCAGGAAGTGCTCGGTCAGTCGGTCGTCAATGCGCGTCAGGGCGTCGTTGATCGCCTTGGCGGCCATCGATTGGTTGGCTCGCTTCCGAAACGCGGCAATGTGTCGCTTCGCCCACGCGAGCATCGCGGTCTTGCCGATGCGTTGCGGCAAGGTCATTTCCTGACCTTGAAGTTCACTCGGTCGCGTCGTCAAGTTGTAACTTGGCGGCAGGCTTCGACGCGCCGTACCGATAACCCAGCGGGCTGCCTGGTAATGGCGAATCCCATGAGCGGCAGCGGCGAGGTGTCGTGTGTAGTCCGCTTCGTTCCAGGACAACGCTGCTGAAACC
>JBGQHD010000708.1:0-3617 GCA_041497795.1 Planctomycetia bacterium | reverse complement strand
TGAGATCGCCGCCGCCGCCGACCGTATCGTCACCCTGGTCGACGGCCGTGTTCAGGCCGCGTGATCGGATTTCGCGAACTTTTTGATCCTTGGCCGGCTCTTACTTGAAAATTCCCTTGGCTGTCGGGCGGACATGTCGCGAAAAATCTACATCACCGGCAAACTCGTGCCCCAGGAAGACGCCAAGATCAGCGTCTACGACCACGGCCTGCTCTACGGCGACGGCGTGTTCGAGGGCATCCGCAGCTACGGCGGCAAGGTGTTTCGCCTGGCCGAACATCTCGACCGGCTGTGGGAGTCGGCCCAGTCCATCTGGCTGAAAATCCCGATCAGCAAAGAGCAAATGGCCGCGGCCATCCACGAGACGCTCAAGGTCAACGGCATCAAGGACGGTTACATCCGCCTGCTGGTCACGCGCGGCGTCGGCACGCTGGGGATCGACCCCAACCGCTGCTCGGAGCCGGGCATCGTGATCATCACCGACCACATCGCCCTCTACCCGGCCGAGGTCTACGAGAAGGGCCTGGAGATCGTCACCGCCAGCACGATCCGCAACCACCCGGCCGCGCTCAGCCCGCGGATCAAGTCGCTCAACTACCTCAACAACATCCTGGCCAAGATCGAAGGTCTGAAAGCCGGCTGCGTGGAAGCCCTGATGCTGAACATCAAGGGCGAAGTCGCCGAGTGCACTGGCGACAATATCTTCCTGGTCAAAGGCGGCGTCCTGCTCACCCCGCCGCTGGACGCCGGCATTCTGGGCGGCGTCACCCGCGGGGCTGTCATCGAGCTGGCCGCCGAGCGCAGCATCGAGACCCGCGAAAGCCCGCTCACCAAGCACGACGTCTACATCGCCGACGAATGCTTCCTCACCGGCACCGCGGCAGAAGTGGTGCCGGTGGTGAAGGTGGATAACCGAGTCATCGGCAGCGGCACGCCGGGGCCGGTGACGCGGGATTTGAAGGAGCGGTTTCACGCGCTGGCGAGGCGCTAGGCCGGTGGCTTGGTCACGCGTTACATGGAGGTAACCAATGCGCAGCTTGCCTCGCTGGCAATGACTTCTATGATTCCTTTGCCGGGATGGTCGCACCGAAGGGTGGCCGCACCGACGCCGCCGCAGTTGGCCAAGTCTTTTAAGGTGGGCGCGTGCCCGCGCACAAAAGCCGACAGGTAAACCAGGGCGAAGTTCGCCCTGTGTTTTCGCTTGCGCGCCGGGCGTGCCCTCGGAAGGACTGCGAGGCGCGAACGACTTCCCGCCGCGGAATTCGCCTTGTCCCGTAACGCCCGCCGCAAGAAAATCCACCGCCCGGTAACCGTCTCAATGAGCAAGTCTTGCTGGCAGCCAGCGGCGCTTGCCGGCAAACACACATCAAACGGAGGATGTACGCATGAGTATCCCGTCGAATCCGGCCGGCCGGCGCTGGCTCTCCTTCACCAGCCTACTGCTGACCGCCGCGGCCCTTTCCGCCGGCGTGGCCACGGCGCCGCTCTGGCGGTCGCAGGCCTCGGCCCAGGTCGCCAGCGGCGTCAACGGCGCTCCGCAGCGTCACGCGGAAGGGCTGTCCGCGGCCTTCCGGCAGGCGTCGGAAATTGCCACGCCGCCCGTCGTCCGAATCACCTCGCACGCGAAGGCCAAGCCGCGACGCGCCGGCGGCGGGCAAACGCTGCCCTTCCGCGACGGCGAGAACCCCTTCAAGGGCACGCCGTTCGAGGACCTCTTCAAGGACCAGCCGGGTTTCCGCTTTGAGGATCCCCGCTCCTCGCCGCGCGAGGGGACCGGCTCCGGCGTGGTCATCGACCGCTCCGGCGTCATCCTCACGAACAACCACGTGGTCGATGGGGCCGACGACGTGATCGTCCACTTCCAGGACGGCCAGCAGGCCAAGGCCGTCAAGGTCCGCCGCGACACCCGCACGGATTTGGCCCTGGTGTGGGTCGATCCCAGCAAGCTCTCCGGCACGCTGCCGGCGGCCACGCTGGGCGACTCCGATCAGTTGCAAGTCGGCGACTGGGTGCTGGCCGTCGGCACGCCGTTCGGCCTGGAGGCCACGGTCAGCGCCGGCATCATCAGCGCCAAGGGCCGCAACCTGGGCAAGGTGAAGAACACCAGCTTCCTGCAAACCGATGCGGCGATCAATCCGGGCAACTCCGGCGGGCCGCTCGTGAACCTCAGCGGCGAAGTGATCGGCATCAACACGGCCATTTTCACCGAGACCGGCACCTTCGCCGGCATCGGCTTCGCCGTCCCCTCGAACACCGCCAAGTGGGTCGTCGCCGAGCTGATGAAGGGCGACACCGTCCGCCGCGCGTTCCTGGGCGTGGGCATCGCGGAAATCGACGCCCGGCTCGCCGAGCAGACCGGCGTGAAGCCACACCAGGGCGTGCTGGTGACCGAGGTCCGCCCCGACAGCCCGGCCAAGAAGGCCGGCTTGCAGGACGGCGACGTGATTCTCGACTTCGCCGGCCAGCGGGTCGGCACTCCCAACGAGCTGCAACGGATCGTGGAGCGCTCCACGATCGGCCGCCGGCACGAGCTGCACGTGCTGCGTGACGGCAAGCCGCTGACGGTGAGCATCGATCTCGAGGCCTTGCCGGAGAACCTGGCCGCCGCCTCCGAGCGCGACGACGAGGCCACCGACAACGCCGACAGCGGCAAGTCGTCGGCCAGCAGCGAGCTGGGCATCGAAGTCACGGAGTTGACCGCCCAGGCCGCCAAGCGATACGGCTACGACGCGCGCTCCGGCGTGCTGATCAGCCGCGTCGATCCGGACAGCGTCGCCCAGCGCGAGGGCCTGCGTGCCGGCATGCTCGTCACCCGCGTCGGCAACCAGAAGGTGACCAGCGTCGAGGAATTCGAGCAGGCCGCCAAGGGCGTCTCGCTGAAGAAAGGCGTGCTGCTGCAAGTCCGCACGCCCAACGGGGCGCGGTTCCTGGTGCTGAAAGAGCTGTAATCTGGGTGTAATCTGAGGTGACCCAGCACCCCGGCTGCTCCCAGCAGCCGGGGTGCTTTTGCTTCGTCGTTGCTCGCCACCCAGAGGTTGCCCACGGCAGCCTCTGGGTTTTTCGTGCGCGGCAACTATAACTAGCTGGTGGCGAGCGTCGAGCCGACTGGCCGACGTGCACTCGGACGTGCAGCAGCACGTCGGCATTACGGCTCGACGCTCGCCGATCAATCCGAGCCATCCTCGAAGACGTGCTTACGCGGAGAACTCCATGCCTCGATCTCGCTCCGCTCTGATTTTCGCTGCAGCGGCCCTTATATTCGCCGCGTCGCCTGGGCGACTTCCCACCCAGGAAAAGTCGCCGAAGACGTCGGCAGCCGCCGGCACGATCGACGTCGAAGCACTCGCCGCCCGGGCGCGTAAGTCCCTCGTCGTCGTCAGCTACAGCGACCGCGACGGCAAGCGGACCGGCCTGGGCACCGGCTTCGTGATCTCCGCCGACGGGCTGATCGCCACGAACTTGCACGTGATCGGCGATGCCCGGCCGATCACGGTCGAGCTGGCCGACGGCGGCAAGCAATATCCCGTGACCACCGTTCACGCCTCGGAGCGGGCACTCGACCTGGCGATCATCAAGGTCGAGGCCAAGGACCTGCCCGCCCTCGAGCTGGGCGACTC
>JBGQHD010000707.1:0-3619 GCA_041497795.1 Planctomycetia bacterium | reverse complement strand
GCGCCTTGATACGTGCCGCCCAGCGCCGCGGAGATCTGGTAAAACTCCTTCTGCTTGACCGGATCGAACTTGTGGTCGTGGCAGCGGGCACAGTTCACGGTCAGCCCCAGGAACGTCTGGCAGACCGTGGCGACCAGCCCTTCCAGCTCTTCTTCGCGGGCAAACGCCCGCATGTCGGTGGTGCCATTGTTGTAGGCCGTCAGGTCATACGGCCCGAGGGCCAGGAACCCGCTGGCGATGACCGCCAGGGGCTCGTCGCCGGCGCGAAGATGATCGCGCTGGCCATCGCGCTGAGCGTTGTGCAGCGCGTCGCCGGCGATCTGCCAGCGCACGAAATCGTCGTAGGGCAGGTCCGAGTTGAACGCCTCGACGACGAAGTCGCGGTATTTCCACGCGCTGGGGCGGAACACGTTGCGCTCGAATCCCTGGCTCTCGCCGTAGCGGACGATGTCGAGCCAATGCCGCGCCCAGCGCTCGCCGTAGTGCGGCGAATCGAGCAGACGGTCCACCAGATGCTCGTAAGCGCGCGGATCGCGGTCGCTCACAAACTCTTCCACTTCTTCCGGCGTCGGCGGCAGGCCCACCAGATCGAACGACAACCGGCGGATCAGCGTGCGCCGATCGGCCGGCGGCGAGGGTCGCAGTCCGGCTTTCTCCAGGCGCTGGAGAATAAAGTTGTCCACCGGATTGATCGGCCAGCCCGTATCCGCCACCTGCGGCGGCTCGACACCGCTTGAAGAATCGCGGCGCAGCGGCTGGAGCGACCACCAGTTGTAGCCGGCCCGGCGGTCGCTGGTGTACAGGAACGGATCGATCGGATCGGTGGCCCACTTGGCGCCGGCCGCGACCCAGACGCGGAGCAGGGCCCGATCGTCGCCGCTGAGTTTCTGACGACCCTTGGGCGGCATCTCGCCCGCCTCGGCGCGCTGCCACAAGGGGCTATGGTCCGGATCGCCCGGCTTCAGGACCAGGCCGCCGTCGCCCCCCTTCAGGGCCTGCTCCCGCCGCGTCAGGTCCAAGCCGCCCTTGCGATCGGAGGAGTTGTGACACTCGAGGCAGTTGCGAGCCAGCAGCACGGCGACGCGGGCCTCGGCTGGCTGCGCGGCCCCGGCACTGCCGGAGCCCTTCGGCGGGCGAGAGTCGTCCGCGTCTGCGGATCGCCGCAGCGGGCACGCCGAGAATGCGATCGCCGCCCAGAACGCCAACGGAACGATCCGTCGCATGGTGAAGCACCACTCGGCGCGCGAGGTTTGGCCAGTCACGGGGTGTCTCGGATTGCGCAGCATCGGGATGATCGGGTCGCGGCCACGGCCATCTCGGACACTCCGATTCTAGTGATCGTGGTGACGGTTCACCAGTTTTCTCACCTGCGGGCTGGCTGCCTGGGCACAACGCGACCCGCAGATTCCGGCGCCGGAGGCCCCTGACGTCGTTTGACTTGAGCCTTCTGGAAACCAATAATACTAATGGAGTTTCCAAAGTGCAAAGTCCGGGTTCGTTCGATCCATGCCGCGCCGCAAAGCTGCGACGAAAGCGCCCAGTGAGGCGCCGCTGGCCCGCCAACGCATCGTGGCCACCGCCCGGCGGCATTACCTGGCTCACGGCTTCCGCGGCGTGACGATGGACGATCTGGCCCGCGAACTGGGGATGAGCAAGAAGACGCTGTACGCGCATTTTCCCACCAAGGTCGCGCTGGTGGAGGCCATCCTGAGGGACAAGTTCCAAAGCGTCGAGGCGGACCTGAAGCGGGCCAGCGCCCAGCGCCCAGCGAGTTTCCTGGCGGGCCTGCGGCTCCTGCTGGCCTGCGTGCAGCGGCATACGGCCGAAGTGCAGCCGCCGTTCCTGCGCGACCTGGAGCGCGAAGCGCCGGAGACGTTTCAGATCGTGGAGAGCCGCCGCGCGGAACTGGTGCAGCGCTATTTCGGCAAGCTGCTGCGGCAGGGGCGCCGCCAAGGGCTGGTCCGTAAGGACGTGCCGCTGCCGCTCATCATCGAAATCCTGCTGGGGGCCGTGCAGACCATCATGAACCCGCCCAAGATGGCCGAGCTGGGACTGACGCCCAAGACCGGCTTCACCGCCATCCTGACGGTGATTCTCGAGGGGGTGATCACGCCGAAAGGGAGGTCCAAGCGATGACCCGCTGCCAGGCCCGACCGCTAGTCGCGCGTCGCCGCGCCCCCTTGTCATGGGGCGCCTCGCTCGTCTCGCTCGTCACGCTCGCGGGCTGCGGACCCGCCGACAACGGCCGCCTGCAAGGTTACGTCGAGGGGGAGTTCGTCTACGTCGCCTCGCCGCTGGCCGGCGCGCTGGAATCTCTGGCCGTCGAGCGCGGCGCCCAGGTAAAGGCGGGCGAACCGCTCTTCGCGCTCGACAGCCGGCCTGAGCAGGCCGCGCGCGACGAAGCGGAGCGGCGCCTGGCGCAGGCCCGCGCGACGTGGGAGGACGCCCAGAAAGGCAAGCGCCCCACGGAAATCGCATCGATTGAAGCCCAGCTCAAGCAGGCCCAGGCCGCGCTGGCGTTCTCTGAGCAAGAAGTGGCGCGGCAGACGCCGCTCTTCCGTTCCAATCTCGTCACCGAGCAGGAGCTGGAGCGCGCCCGCACCACGCGCGATCAGGATGGCTACCGCGTCGCACAGTTGGAAGCCGACTTGCAAACGGCCCGGCTGAGCGCCCGTGCCGACCTGGTCGCGGCCGCGCAAGCCGACATGCGGGCCCGCGAAGCGGCGCTGGCCAAAGCGGACTGGGACCTCGCGCAGAAACGCCAAGCCGCGCCGCAGGCCGGCGTGGTCTTCGACACGCTGTTTCGACAAGGGGAATGGGTGCCCGCCGGCCGGCCGGTCATCGCCCTGCTGCCGCCGGCCAACGTCAAAGTGCGGGCCTTTGTGCCCGAGCCGCGGCTGGGCGGTATCCAAGTCGGTCAGCGGGTCCGGGTGACGGTGGACGGCGTCACCGAGCCGCTGGAGGGCAAGGTGAGCTTCATCTCGCCGCGCGCCGAGTTCACGCCCCCGGTCATCTACAGCCGCGAGAGCCGCGACAAGCTGGTCTTCATGATCGAGGTGGTCTTCGATCCCGAGGTGGCGGCCAGGCTGCATCCCGGCCAGCCGGCCGACGTCGAACTGGAGCACTAAACTGCCGTGGGGCACCTTTAAAAAAGTGCCCGTCGTTCTTAAATAACCTTAGGGCACGTTTGTAAACGTGCCCCACGACAACTGTAAACGTGCCCCACGACAACGTCCCCACGAAGACTTATGGCCGACGACCTTGCCATCGACGTGCGCGGCATGACCAAGCGATTCGGCAGTCGCGTGGCGGTCAATCACATCGACTTACAGGTTCGCCGGGGCGAAATCTACGGCTTCCTCGGCCCAAACGGCAGCGGCAAGACCACTTTCATCCGCATGCTCTGCGGCCTGCTCACGCCCGACGCCGGGGAGGGCGCCTGCCTCGGCTTCGATATCCGCCGCCAGGCCGGCGAGATCAAGAAGCGCGTCGGCTACATGACCCAGCGCTTCGGCCTCTACGAGGACATGAGCGTGCGCCAGAACCTCGAATTCATTGGGCGCATGTACGACGTGCAGCCGCTGAAGGAGCGGACGGAACAGATCATCGCGAAGTTCGG
>JBGQHD010000706.1:0-3624 GCA_041497795.1 Planctomycetia bacterium | reverse complement strand
GCACGGCATCCCGCTCTTCCTCGACGCCTGCCGTTTCGCGGAGAACGCCTACCTGATCAAGCAGCGCGAGCCGGGTCAGGCCGACCGCACGGCCCGCCAGATCGCCCGCGAGACGTTCGATCTGGCCGACGGCGCGACCATCTCCGCCAAGAAGGACGGCCTGGCCAACATCGGTGGCCTGCTGCTGCTGCGCGACGACGAACTGGCCAAGCGGGCCGACAACCTGCTGATCCTCACCGAGGGCTTCGTCACTTACGGCGGCCTGGCCGGCCGCGACCTGGAGGCGATGGCCCAGGGCTTCATCGAAGTGCTCGACGAGCACTACCTGCAATATCGCCTGCGGAGCGTGGAGTATCTCGGCGAGGGGTTGCTGCGGGCCGGCATCCAGATCGTCGAGCCCCCCGGCGGCCACGCCATCTACATCGACGCCGGAGCGTTCTGCCCGCACATCCCGCCGGAGCAGTTTCCGGGACAAGCGCTTGTCTGTGCGCTGTACCGCCACGCAGGCATCCGCTCAGTCGAGATCGGCAGCGTGATGTTCGGCCGCGGCGACCCGGAGACGGGGGCGGATTCAGCACCCCGGCTGCTGCCAGCAGCCGGGGTGCTTCCCACGCGGCCGGCGATGGAGCTGGTTCGCCTGGCCATCCCGCGCCGCGTTTATACGCAGAGCCACATCGACTACGTGATCGAGGCCACGATCGAAGTCTTCCAGCGGCGCCACGAGCTGCGCGGCCTGCGGATCATCGACGAGCCGCCCGCACTGCGGCACTTCACGGCGAAGTTCGAGGAGCTGGCCGAAAGAAAGCAAAGCCCTGTGGGCTAGGCGCCGCCGTATCGGCGCTGACAAACAGCGGCAGCCGAGCGGGCCGGGACGAGGCGCTGCGGAGCCCCAGTTCCAGCCGTGCTCCGGGCGGAGGGGTCAGCGGCGAGAATCTGAGCCGCGCGAAGATCGGGTCCGGCTCGGAGCGTGGCTCGATGGTTCCGGAGCACAGCTCCGCGCGTTGGCCCGCCGAATCGACCGCCACGACCCGCCAGTCGAGGGTTGGCGGCGCGGGGTCGCGCCGTTGGCGCCGCAGGCGAAGGTCGATGCCAAACAGCCGTTCTCCCTCGGGGATCGGCTGATGGTGCCAAACGCCAGAGTCGAGCGGCGCATGGCCGGCCGGCGTGGGTTGGCGGCAGGGCCCGATCGGAAGCACGAGCGTTGACGAGGCGTCGTGCGCCGCGTCACCATCAACGGAGTCAACGGGGGCGGCCGACGCGTGACGATAGGGTCCGATCTCTGCATCGCGGAGCAGCTCCAAACACGTCGTCAACCTCGCCACTCGGCATTGCGCGTCGGCGGAGCAGCGGACCGCCAGCGCGGCAGGCGGCAGTCCGTCGAGCGCGTTGCGTTCCAGCCGATGGACGAGCGTGGCGAGGTCGGCGGCCTGGTTCCACCCGTTGCGTTGGTAAGTGACCAAGACCACCAGCACGGTCATGGCCAACGCGAACTGGGTCGAGGGACGCGAGGGCAAACGGCCGTATCGCACCGCGGCCAGGTACAGCGCCACGAGCAGCGGCGCGGAAAGCGTCGTGTAGCGACGAGCAAAGCAATAACCATAGCCGAAATGCCAGCGCGTGGCGCCGATCCCCACGGCGAGCATCCCGAGGGCCACAAGGACGGCCGCCAGCCCCAGGGCGCGGATGCGTTCCGGGCGATCGCGCCAGGCGATGCTCGTCAGCCGCAGCCCCACGAATGCCGAGCAGGCGACGACGGCCGCGCCGGAAACGGGCCACAGGTCTTCCGCCAGGCGGCCCATGCTCATCGAGAGAACTTGCACGGCCGAGACCGCGGCCCGCCGCAGGTCGAGCGGCGGAGTCGAGGGTTCCCAAGAGCCGGCCCCCAGGGCACCGGAAAAGTACCAGGGCAAGCTCACCAGGCTGAAGAGCGCCGCAGCGCACACCAGTCCTCCGACGGCTCGTTGCCACGTCGGATCGGTCGTCGTAGTAGGCACGCTCCGCGCGCCGTCCACGGCACACGGAGTGTGCCTACTACTTTGGCCGGCAGTGCAGCGATCTGCCGCCGCTAGCGCCAGCCACAAGGCCAAGGGGGGCAGACAACAGATCCCCGGCCCTCCGCAGCCCGGCAAGCACCACACGATCAGCGCCAAGCCCAGGCCCGCGCCCAGCGGCAGGCGAGGACGGCAAACACACACGATCAGCAGGAACCCCAGCACCAGGGCCGTGGGAAGAACGTAGAAGAGCTGAAACCCCCACACGAGGTTCAGGGCCTGCGACCAGTTGAGCAGCACTGCGGGCAAGACGACGTCCGTCCATTCCCAATGGCCGCGCAGCCGCCGTGCGACGAGCAACGCAGCCAGGCTCGCCGTCGCCAGCAAAAGCACACTGAGCACGGCGCCGCCGCGAAAGTCGTAGCCGCCGGCCCGCAGGACGGCCAGATAAACGAGCTTGAAGAGGGGAATGCGGTGGCCGTTCTGAGCTTGGCACAGCCAGGCCAGATCGACGGGGGCGGCCCCGACGACCTGCGCGGTCCATCGCCACTCGTCGGCGTAAGGAGACGTCAGCCCGAAGTGGGCGACGTAGAGAATCCCCGAGATCGTGAGCACAGCCCATGCGGAAAGGACGAAGGCCGCGGGCAGCCGGCCGGCGAGGGATGCGTCGAGACGCTGGCGCGCCACGTGCAACCGCGCGCCCCAAGCCGGCGAGGCCTCACGGTCCTGATCGAGGGGCAGCAGCGATCTGTCGGCAGGGAGACTCATGCGGCCCGCTCGCGCGGAAAGCCCGGAAAAGACTGGTGTCCGTCATCCGCGGCTTCTGACGTTGCAGGATGGCTGCGTGGTGACAGGGGGTCCGCCGTGGCCGCCGACGGCAGGATGCGATCGACGATGTACCGCGGGCGGCGCCGCGCCTCGTCGAGATTGCGCCACACGTACTCGCCCAGCACGCCGGTCAGCAGCAGTTGCAGGCCCGAGGTCATCAGCACGATGACCATCAGCGATCCCCAGCCAGGCACGTCGCGGCTCCACAGCAGCCGGCTCAGGACGATGTACAGCGCGTAGGCGCCGCTCGCCAGGCAGGTCAGGAAGCCGACGAGTGAAGCCGCCCGCAGCGGCACGTAGGAGAACGCCACGAAGGCGTCGATGAAATAGTGGGCTTTCTTGGCGAGCGTCCACATCGAGCGGCCGTACCGCTGCTCTCGCGAGCGACGGTCGTAATGCACGACGTCGGCATCGAACCCCAGCCAGACGAGCAAGCCCATCAGATACAGGTTCTTCTCCGGCATCTGCACCACCACGTCGCGCACCTGGCGGTCGATGAGGAAGAAGTCGAAGCCGCGCCGCGGCATGTTCGGCAGGGCCAGGCGGCGGAAGAGAAAGTAAAAGGCGTCGGCCGTCAAAGTCGTCAACCACGAATCCTGCCGCGTCTGCCGCGCCGCCAGCACGATCTTCCGTCCCGATCGCCAGCGGGCGAGCATCTCCCCGATCAGCTCGGGAGGATCTTGCAAGTCGGCGCTGATCGCCGCCACGACGTCGCCACGGGCCTCGTCCAGGCCGGCCAGGATCGCCGCGTTGGAGCCGAAGTTCCGCGACAGCTTGATCACGCGCATCCGGGGCTCGCACTGGG
>JBGQHD010000705.1:0-3625 GCA_041497795.1 Planctomycetia bacterium | reverse complement strand
GCCGGCGTGGCGCCGCACGTGGGCGGCGTGCTGTTTGAGCCGGGCGATCGCTACTACGAGATCATCCGCCAATGGATCGCCGAGGGCTCGAAGATCGATCTGGCCACGCCGCGCGTGAAGAGCATCGAAGTCGTCCCGCAAAACGTGATCATCCCGCTGCCCGGCATGAAGCAGCAGGTGGCCGTCACCGCCACGTACACCGATGGCAAAGTGCGCGACGTCACGGCCGAGGCCTTTGTCGCCAGCAGCCTGATCGACGTGCTGGAAGTCGACCGCACCGGCGTGGCCACGGCCTTGCGCCGCGGCGAGGCGGCCTTGCTCGCCCGCTACCAGGGGGCCTACGCCGCCACCACGGTCATCGTGATGGGCGACCGCAGCGGCTACCAGTGGAAGGACGTGCCGGAGAACAACTTCATCGACACGCTGACGTACAAGAAGCTCCGGCACGTCAAGCTGCTGCCCAGCCCGCCGTGCACGGACGAGGAGTTCATCCGCCGCATCTATCTGGATATCACCGGCATGCTCCCCTCGGCCGACGAGGTGCGGGCCTTCGTGGCCGACGCCCGCGATCAGCGCGTGAAACGCGATGCGCTCATCGATCGCCTGGTCGGCGGCCAGGACTACGTCGAACAGTGGACCAACAAGTGGTGCGACCTCTTGCAGGTGAATCGCAAGTACCTCGGCGACCAGGGGGCCGCGGCCCTGCGCAACTGGGTCCGCCAGGCCGTGGCCGAGAACCGGGCCTACGACCAGTTCGCCTACCAGGTGCTCACCGCCAGCGGCAGCACGCTCGCCAACCCGCCGGCGGCGTACTACAAGGTCCTCCGCACCCCGGACCTGACGGCCGAGAACACCACGCAGCTCTTCCTGGGCATCCGCTTCAGTTGCAACAAATGCCACGACCACCCGTTCGAGCGCTGGACGCAGGACCAGTATTACCAGTTCGCCGCTTACTTCGCCCAGGTCGGCCTCAAGGACGATCCGCAGTACAAGAACCAGCGGATCGGCGGGACCGACGTGGAAGCGCCCAAGGCGCTGGTCGAGATCGTCTTCGACCGCGGCTCCGGCGAAATGACGCACCTGCGGACCGGGGTGGCCGCCCCGCCGAAGTTCCCCTTCGAGCACGCGGGCATGGTGCCGCCGAACGTCAGCCGCCGCGAGCAGCTTGCCCGCTGGACCACGTCGAAGGACAACCCGCTCTTCGCCCGCAGCTTCGTCAACCGCCTGTGGAGCTACCTGCTCGGCCGCGGCCTGATCGACCCGATCGATGACATCCGCGCCGGCAACCCGCCGAGCAATCCCGAGCTGCTGGATCGGCTGACCAAGGAATTCATCGACAGCGGCTTCAATGCCCAGCACATGCTGAAGCTGATCGCCAAGAGCCGGGTCTATCAGCATTCGATCGAGACGAACCGCTGGAACGAGGACGACACGATCAACCACTCGCACGCCGTGCCGCGGCGAATGACGGCCGAGGTGCTGTACGACGCCATCCACACGGCCACCGGCTCGCAGACGCAGCTTCCCGGCGTGCCGGCCGGCTTCCGCGCCGCCCAGTTGCCCGACGCCGCGGCCGCGCTGCCGGACGGTTTCTTCAATCTCTGGGGCAAGGCGCCGCGGGAAAGCTCCTGCGAGTGCGAACGGCAAAGCAGCGTGGCCTTGCGGCCGGTGCTGAACCTCATCAACGGGGCTACGGTCAACGACGCCATCCGCGACCCCGGCAACCGCCTGGCCAAGCTCGAAGGAACGATCAAAGACGACCCCAAGCTGGTCGAAGAGGTCTTCCTGGCCTTCTACGCCCGGCGGCCCAGTGCCAAAGAAACCGAGGCCAGCATCCAGGCCATCCGCACGGCATATCAGGAAGAACTGGCCACCAAGCAGGCCGAGCTGGCCGAGTACGAGAAGCAGCGGCTCGGGCCGGGCTTCGCCACCTGGCTGCAGACAGGAGGCAAGGGCGTGAGCTGGACCGTGCTCGAGGCCGCCGTAGCCAAGGCCGCTAGCGGCGCCACGTTGACCAAGCAGCCCGACGGCTCGCTGCTGCTGGGAGGCACGAATCCGCTCGCCGACACCTATACGGTGACGGTGAAGACGAACCTCCAGGGCAGCACCGGCTTCCGCCTGGAAGTGCTGCCGCACGACAGCCTGGCGGCCAAGGGGCCGGGCCGGGCGGCCAACGGCAACTTCGTGCTCAATAAGTTCGAGGTGAAGGCGGCCGAGAAAGGCAAGGACGCGGCCGCCGTCAGCTTCGTCACCGCCACCGGCACCTTCGCCCAAGAAGGATTTACGGTCTATCAAACGGTCGCCGGCGGCAATCCGCAGGGCGGCTGGGCCGTGGCCCCGCGGTTCGGCCAGGCCCACGAGGCCGTGTATGAAGTCCGCGGCCCGCTCGGCGGCGGCGAAACGACGCTCACCTTCATCCTGCCGCAGAACTTCGGCACCCAACACACCATCGGCCGTTTCCGCATCTCGGCCACCACCTCGCCGCAGCCGCGGGCCGGCGCCCAGCAGTTGCCCAAGAACGTGGCCGATCTGCTGGCCATCCCGGCCGACAAGCGGACGGCTGCCCAGAACGAGGAGCTGAAGAACCACTACCTGTCGCAGGACGCGGAATACCAGCGGCTCCGAACGACGGTCAATGAATACCTCGCCCTGGCGCCGCACGCCCGGCTCGTCGGCGTGCAGGACCTGGCCTGGGCCATGATCAACAGCCCGGCGTTCTTGTTCAACCGGTAGCTCAACGTGGGGCACGTTTACAAACGTGCCCGTATCTCAAACCGGCACGTTGGAAACGTGCCCCACGAGGTGAGACCATGCGCTTCGGCCTGGTGACCTACAACTGGGGCAAAGACTGGGACCTGCCCACGCTGCTGAAGAACTGCGCCGCGGCCCACTGCGACGGCGTGGAGCTGCGCTCGACGCACAAGCACGGCGTGGAGCCGAAGCTGAATGAGAAAGAGCGGCTGGAAGTCGCCCGGCGGTTCTCCGACAGCCCGGTCGAGCTGGTCGGGCTGGGCTCGGCCTGCGAGTACCATTCGCCCGATCCGGCGGTGCTGAAGAAGCAGATCGACGAGACGAAGGCCTTCATCGTCTTGTGCCACGACCTGGGCGGCGGCGGCGTGAAGGTCCGGCCCAACGACTTGCCCAAGGACGTGCCGGTGGAAAAAACGATCGACCAGATCGGCCGCTCGCTCAGTCAGGTGGCCGAGTTCGGCAGCGGCTATGGCATCGAAATCCGCGTCGAGGTCCACGGCCGCGGCACGGCCGAGATCCCCACCTTCAAGAAGATCATGGACGCGGCCGACAACAAGAACGTCCGCGTCTGCTGGAACTGCAACGGCAGCGACCTGGACGGCAAGGGCCTGGAGCACAATTTCGACCTCTTGAAGGACCGCTTCGGCCAGACCTTGCACATGCACGACTTGCGGACCAAGGCCTATCCCTGGGAGCAGCTTTTCGCCCTGTTAAAGAAAGCCAAGTACGAAGGCTGGACGCTGTTGGAAGAGGGGGCCGTGCCGACCGACATCGTGGCCGCGCTCAAGGAGAACCGGAAGATCTGGGAAAAGCTCTCGGGCAAGAAGTAGAACGGAATTCATTCCGTTCGCGGAAGGGTGGCTGGGGCTGAGCG
>JBGQHD010000704.1:0-3628 GCA_041497795.1 Planctomycetia bacterium | reverse complement strand
GTAAGCCCCCTGATAACTCGGCGTACACATCACCCGCCGCGCTATCAGGGGGCTTACGCCCCCCGCTCGCCGAGCGCCCGGCCGGGCGGCTGTCGTTCTTCGAGACGATCTCGCTGCTCGACACGCAGCCCAGCCGCATCGGCTGCGACCGCACGACGGTCTTCTTCAATACGGCGGATCGGTTTCGTTGGGAGCGGCCCGACGATCTGGTCGATGCCACGAGCGGCGTGATTTGCTCGCCCAACAACTTCCTCTACGAAGAGCCGCTGGCCGAAGGCTGCCTGCGCGTCACCTGCCTGGCGAACTATGACCGCTGGCGCGACCTGCCCGAGGCCGATTATCGCCGGCAGAAATCACGCTGGTACGATGAAGTGGTGGACACGGCCACGCGGTTCGTGCCGGACTTTCGCAGCCACGTGGTGGCCACCGACACGTTCACGCCGACCACGATCCGCCGCTTCACCGGCCACGAGAACGGAGCCGTGTACGGCGCGCCGTGCAAGCAATACGACGGCACCACGCACCTCAAGAACCTCTTTGTCTGCGGCACCGATCAGGGGCTGGTCGGCATCATCGGGGCGATTGTCAGCGGGATCACGATGGCGAACCGGCATTTGCTCAATACGCATGAATGAGCCAGCCGAACACCATCTGGATGGGCAGCCGACGGAACCGATGGAGGCCGAAGAGAAATTGACGTCGTGGACAGGCGTGCGGTCGACCGATCGTAGATGGTCGCTCCGCCCCCTTCGCACCAAAGGTGCTAGACTCGAAAGCCCAGGGCGCAGCCCTGGGACAGGACCGGACGGCCATAATGAAGGCCCAACGGGCCGTGACAGCTCAGGTCACGGCCCGTTGGGCCTTGCGGCAAATCACACGCGGGCTTTCCCAGGGCTGCGCCCTGGGCTTTCGAGTTGCGGGCCTTTGGCCCTCAGGCGTGAGACGAATGGCTGGGTCGCGCGGCGAGCTGAACAACCATCTCCGATCGCTCTACGTGCCCAGCAACTCGAGTAGCCGGGCGTCATACGCCTCCCCAATCTCGAACGACCGCTTGATCCGCAAGTCCATATCCAGCGGATTGCGCCGCTCCGCCGGGAACAGGCCCGTGCGAAGCAGGTACGGGACGCGCGACGGCGGGAACGGATAGTCGCTGCCGTGCAGGATTCGCTGCTTCAGCGCCGGCGGCTCGCGCTCCAGGCGGCGCAGTGCCCGGGGGCGGGTCAGGCTGGCCAGGATCGCCGTGTCGCCGTAGAGGTTGTCGTAGCGCCGCATCGTCTCGATGAACCGCGGGTAATAGTCCTCCGGATCGAAGAAGGCGCACGTGCCGCA
This sequence comes from Planctomycetia bacterium, assembly GCA_041497795.1. Taxonomy (GTDB): domain Bacteria; phylum Planctomycetota; class Planctomycetia; order Pirellulales; family S012-138; genus JBGQHD01. Next base: position 2,299 of record JBGQHD010000704.1, on the reverse strand, counting down.
GTGGGCGGCGATCACCGGGCCGCCTTGGTCAAGCGCTCGGGCCAGCCGCGAGGGATCGGTGAACTGCTGCGAGACGACCGTGCAGGCGTGCTCGTAGCCGGTGTGGAACATGAGCACCACGCCGAGGTCCTTGGCCAGACGATAGAACGGCTCGAACTGGGCCCGGGCCGGATCGACCCCCTGGATGGCCGTGTGCAGCTTCACCAGCCGGCAGCCGGCCGCCCGGCAACGCTCCAGCTCTTGCAACGCATCGATCCGATGTGGATTGATCGAGCAGCCCGGCAGAATGCGCGGACAATCGGCCGCCAGCCGCAGCACGTAATCGTTGGAGACGTAGAAGTGCGTGGCCGCGTCGTCGCGCGAGCCGTCGGGGCGGTACACGGCGTCCTGGGCCAGCACGACGGCGTAGTCGAGCTGCGACTCGCTGACCTGCCGCAGCAGGCGGTTGCGCATCTTCTCGGAGAGCGTCTCGCCCCGCTCGCGGCGGATGCCGGTCAGATAGAGCAGCAGCCGCGTGAGCCAGCTCCGGCGGGTCTTTTCGGACAGATACCCGTCAGCGGGGTTCTCGCCCCAGCAAAAGACGTGCGTGTGGGCGTCGATGCAGGGAGAGCGAGGGGTGCTGCTCATGGGCGCCGCCAGGGTTCGTGGGGCACGTTTACAAACGTGCCCGTAGAGCATCGTCGCGCCCTTGAGGTAGCCGATCAAGTCCGACAGCGGCGACTCTACCCAGGGCGAGGGCCGTCGCCGCCGCGCAACGCTTGCGCTCGACAATCTTTCCACGACCACCAGCTTCGGCACAGCCGGCGATCGTCGTCCTTTCTGCTGTGCCCACACGGCCTTGCGGCCCGGCGGCTCCTGGCTTTGCGCCACTTTCCGCGCAGACCCTACCGCGCCGGCCGCCCAGCGGGTAACTTGAGCGGGCGACGTGGGCGCATGTGCAGCAGGAAGCCTCTGCGGGCAGCACCACGTCCCTCAACATGGAAGTTCGCGATGGCGCCAACACAACGACTCGATTCCCCTGGACCCTCCGACGGGGCCGCGAGGGGCCCTTCCTCGGCCAAGAGCAACGGCAGCCCGGCCGGCAGGCCGGGGCAGCAGGTCACGTCCGAAATCCTCGACCGCCAACCGCCTTCGGACGTCGACGCGGAAATGTGCGTGCTGGGCAGCCTGCTCATCGTGCCGGAAATGTGCGATGAGGTGGCGCTGATCGTCCGGCCGGACGATTTTTACTCTCACGCCAACGAGCGCATCTATCGGCAGATGCTGGCGCTGCACGAGGAGGGTAAGCGGCTCGACCCGGTGCTGCTGCGCGACCGGTTGAGGCAAGCCGGCGAGTACGACGACGTCGGCGGCGACGCCTATCTCGCCGACTTGGCCCGCGCCGTGCCGACGGCGGCCAACGCGGAGAACTACGCCCGCGTTGTTCAGGAAAAGGCCACGCTGCGGGGCGTCATCCGGGCCAGCACGGAGATACTCAAGGAGGCCTACGACTCGGCCCTGGCTGCGCGCGAGATGTTGAACCGGGCGGAGGAGAAGATCTTCGCCATCCACGACGCTCGCTGGTCCGGCGACGTGGTGGACATGCACGAGCTGATGCAGGAGGCCTTCCTGCGGATCGACGCCCGGTTGCAAGGCGAGCACGCCGGGCTGGAGACCGGCTTCTCGGACCTCGATGGCATGACCGGCGGCTTGCACTGCGGCGAGCTGGTCATCTTGGCCGCCCGGCCGTCGATGGGCAAAACGGCCCTGGCCCTGAACATCGCCGATTACGTGGCGGTCGAGCGTCAGGTGTGCACGCTGGTCGTGTCGCTGGAGATGTCGCGGCTCGAGCTGGCCCAGCGAATGCTGTGCTCGCGCGGCGAGATCAAGGGCACGAAGTTCCGCAGCGGCATGCTCACGACCGACGATAAGAAGGAGCTAATGGAAGCGTCGGCCGCGCTGAGCCAGGCCCCGCTGTTCGTGGACGACACGCCCAGCCGTAACCTGACCGAGATCGCGGCCACGGCTCGCCGGCTCAAGCGCAAGCACAACCTGGGCCTGATCGTGATCGACTATCTGCAATTGATCGAGCCGGACAATCTGCGCGATCCCCGCCAGGAGCAGGTCGCCCGCATGGCCCGGCGGCTGAAGACGATGGCCCGCGAGCTGAAGATTCCGGTGCTGTGCCTGGCGCAGCTCAATCGCCAGACCGAGCAGCAGCGCGGCGAACACCGGCCGCGGCTCAGCCATCTGCGCGAATCGGGGGCGATCGAGCAGGACGCCGACGTCGTGATGTTCGTCCACCGCGAAGAGTATTACC
>JBGQHD010000703.1:0-3629 GCA_041497795.1 Planctomycetia bacterium | reverse complement strand
CCTGCGGGGTCGTCGGCCAAGGAAATGTTGACCGCCTTGTCCCCCAGATAGCTCAGGCAGCAAACGAGCACGGCCAGGGTGCAGCACAGCTCGCCGACCAGGAAGCGATAGATCATCCATTCCTGCAACCGGCCGTGGAGGATATAGAAGCAGGCCGGGCGAACCATCATCAGCACCGTGAGCAGCATCAGGGCGATGGCCACGAACCCCAGCGGCCGCGAGGGCCGGTAGAGAAAGGCCGTTTGCAGGATCACGCGGAGGAACCGCAGGCCGTCCTTGATCGGATTGAGCTTCGACTCGCCGGCCCGCTCTTCGTAGGGCATGTCGATCTCGACGATCCGCAGGTCGCGGCTCATCATCGCCCGGGCGCTCATGGCCGGCGTGAAGTGCAGCCCGGCGGGCAGCGGAAAGAGCTTCGTCAGGCTCGAGCGGCGCACCACGCGCATGCCGCTGGCCGTGTCGCGCACCCCTTTCAGCGACAGGGCGCTGAGCGTCCAGGCGAACAGCCGGTTGCCGATCCGCCGCAACCGTGGCATGTGGCTGGCTGCGTTCATTCGGCAGCCGAGCACCACGTCGGCGTCTTCCTCCGCCTGCACGCGGCACAGCGTGGCGAAGAAACGCGGGTCGCAGGTGCCGTCGGCGTCGAGAAAGCCGAGCAGCTCCGCGTCGGATTGCAGCCAGGCTTCGGTGATCGCCGCGCCGTAGCCGCGGTTCTGCTCGAAGACGATCAGCCCGACCTTGTCGGCGTACCGCGAGGCGATCTCCACGGTGCGGTCCGTCGAGCCGTCGGAGACGACCGTGATGTCAACCCGCCGGATGTCCGAGTTGGCCATGATGTGCCAGCGAGCGTCCAAGCACCGCTCGATGATCGAGCCGATGCTTTCCTCTTCGTTCAGCGCGGGAATGGCGATGAGCAGTTGCATTCGTGCCTACTTCGTGCTGTTAGTGCGGCGCGCGGTGTCTAGGAATGAATGCGGAATGCGGAATGCTTTGCAGTCGCCATTCTTCATCCGCATTCCGCATTCCGCATTCCGAATTCGTCAAAGCCTCGGTACGTTCCAGCAGCGTTAGCGTGCCCGCGACGGCCCGCGGCGCGAACCCCGGCACGTCGGCTTGGTGCGACGTCACGACCAGCCAGCGGACCCCCGGTTCGATGGCGGCGTCCGCCGAGACATCCGTCAGCGGCCGGTTGATCTCGTAGGCCAGCATAAGTTTCAGGTATTCGGAGCGATCCTCTCGATCGCACCAGGCGGCGGCGCTGGGCTGCGCCCGCAGCGGCTCGCTCAGCTTGACCACCTCTGGCCAATCGCCGTGGCGCCGGGCAAACCGCAGGTCGTACGCCCAAAAACCCAAGGAGACGGCCGCGTGCGCGACGATCAACGCCAGCAGCAGCGAGAATCGCCGTTGCGGCAGCCGCTCCAGCAGCCCCCAGAGGCAAAGGACCAGCACCGGCAACACCGGCAGCATGTAACGCCCGCCCTGGTCGAACGGCCACACGATGTAAAGGCCCACGTAGGCCGGCAGCATGTAGAGCAGCAAGTCACGGCTCTCTCGGGCCTTCTTCCACCAGGCCCACGCCAGGCCGGCGGTCAGGGTCATGTACAACAGCACGTTGGGGTTCAGCCACTTGCCGGCGCGGCCGTAGGTCTTGTACATGCCGGGAATCAACAGCCGGCCGCATTCGCTGATCCGCAGGCGCAGCCCCTCGACGACCTGCTGGACGGGCGTCATGTCGTCGGCCGCCATGTACTGAGCGTAGGATTTCGCGGCGCCTCCCAGGCTAGCCGCCCTCGCATGATCCCACACCACCAGCGCCAGCACGGCCGCGCTGACGGGTGCGCCGACGAGAGCGATCAAAGCAACCGCTCGGCCCCAGGTGATTTGGCGTTGCGCTGCCCGGACCAGCAAGGCCACGGCAAAACCGCAGAGGAGCAGCACTCCCACTTGCCGGGTGTACGCGGTGATGAGTGTCAAGAAGCAGGCGACCGCGGCCCAGCCCGCCACCTGCCGCCAGGTCGCCGCGCGGATCAATCGCTCCAGTGCGTAGGCCGCCCACATCAGCGCCGTCATGAACGCCAGCTCGCTGATCGCGTAGCGATACATCTGCCACAGGCACGCGCTGGCCATGACCAGCGCCGTCAGTGGAGCGGCGGCCGGGCCGGCCAGCCGCCGAAACCACAGGTAGACGGCTGCCATCAAGGCCACGGCCAGGATGAAGTGGATGGTCGCGATCAGCAGAAATGGCCGTTCGGAAATCAGAAACGCCGGCGCAATCAGCAGCGGATAGCCCGGCGCCATGCGCACGTGGGGGGAGCCGAACAGTTGCAGCTCGCCGTGGGCCATGTGGCGGGCGATCGAGAGATAGGTCACCGCGTCCGGGCAAGGCTGCCACCACCACTTGATTTGCAGTGCTAGCAGCAGGGCCAGGATCGCGAACCACCAAACGGGTCGCTGCGCCGCGTCGTAGGCTCGTTGTTCCCAGGGGGTTGCCGCCATCGTCACTTCCTTGTGCCACAGGCAGCGCGGCGCCGGATTCGACGACCCAAGAGCCCGAACTGACCTGACAAGCCGCGGATCGTCGCCGTGTTCCGACTTTATGGATTCTTCGGATTCGTGCCAACGGTAACATGAGGTTTGAAGCACTGGCCAATCCTGCGCTGCGTGCTTTGCAGGCTTGCTTAACAGCCAACGCTCCTGCTAGTAGACTGGTCGGCAGCACTCCTGCCGATATTGCCGCTTGCTCCAGAAGCACCCACCATGAACAAACGATGGCATCGCTGGACCGCGTGGGGAGCGGTGATCGCGGCCGCGGCGGTGGTCAGCCTGACGGGCAACGGTGACGAACCGGCCGTTTCGCGAGAGCCGCTGGCCCGCGAGCCGATCAGCGCCCCGCCGCCCGCCGACGAAGGCAAGTTGCGCCGGCCCGTGGCGATTGTGCTGGCCGACGAGGGGCGGACCTTGATAGCCGCCAATCGCCGCACGGGCACGGTCTCGGTGATCGACTTGCGCCAACAGCGAGTCGTCCAGGAAGTTGCCGTCGGCAAGTCGCTGGCCGATCTGCAAACCGTGGCTGACGGGCGGTTTCTGCTGGCCGTGGATGACGAAGGCCACGAGTTGATCGCGATTCGCCGGCGCGGCGCCGAAACATTCATCGCCGGAAGGTTGAGCGTGAGTCCCTATCCGGTGACCGTTCGCGTGAGCAGCGATGGGAAGCGGTGCTACGTCGCCTCGCTGTGGTCCCGGCGGCTGACGGCCGTGGACGTGGCGCTGCCCATGGGCGACGCCGGCCCGGTGCGAATGACGGTTCGCAAGACGCTCGATTTGCCGTTCGCGCCGCGGCTGCAGTTGCTCGCGCAAAGTAGCCGTCTCGCTCCGCGAGACGGACCCATCTCGCGGAGCGAGATGGCTACTTTGCGAGGTGGCAAGCTGCTCGTCGCCGATTCCTTCGGCGGCCAACTGGCGATCATCGATCTGGAGCGGTTCTCGCTTGACGGCGTGCGGCAGCTTCCGGCGCACAATATTCGCGGGCTGGCCCTGTCGCCCGACGGCAAGAAGGTGCTGATCGCCCACCAGATTCTCAACGACCTGGCCGAGACCACGCACAACGACGTGCACTGGGGCGTGCTCTT
>JBGQHD010000702.1:0-3634 GCA_041497795.1 Planctomycetia bacterium | reverse complement strand
CCCAGGCAATCGGGCCGGTTGCTGGTCACCTCCAGGTCGATGGCGATATCGCCCTCGACGTCGGCGGTGCTCTCGTGGTTCAGCCCGGCCATCATCAGCCGGCGCTCCAGCTCCGCGACCGACATGTCGAGGCGGACGTATTCCTTGAGCCAGTTCCAAGAAATGAGCATGAGCGTAGCTCGCGAATCAGCGAGCGGAGTCGCGTCAGCGCTCCGAGTGAATGATTGATTGAAGCGATGCGAACGCTCGGGGCGCTGACGCGACCCCGCTCGCCGTGATTTAAAACTGCTCCAGGAACCGCACGTCGTTCTTGTACAGCTCGCGGATGTCGGTCAGGTTGTGGCGGCGCATGCAGACGCGTTCCACGCCCAGGCCGAAGGCGAGGCCGGTGACCTGTTCGGGGTCGTAGCCGACGGCCCGCAGCACGTTGGGATCGACCATGCCGGCGCCCCCCATTTCGATCCAACGGTCGTGCCAGCTCATATCGACTTCCACGCTCGGCTCGGTGAAGGGGAAGAACGACGGGCGGAAGCGGATGTGCACGTCCCCCTCGCCGAAAAAGCTGGCCGCGAACAGCCGCAGCACGCTCTTCAGGTCGGCCATCGTCACTCCGCGATCCACGAGCAGCCCTTCGATCTGATGGAACATCGGGTAGTGCGTCGCATCGGCCGCGTCGGGCCGGTAGACGCGGCCCAGCGAGATGATCCGTACCGGCGGCTTGGTCTTTTCCATCACGCGGATTTGCACGGTGCTGGTCTGGCTCCGCAGCAGCATCGCCTTCTCGTGCCCTGCACCTGCTGGCAACGCCGAAGCGGATGAGCGGCCGGCCGTCGCCAGGTAGAAGTTCTCCAGCGGATCGCGGGCCGGATGCGAGGCGGGGATGTTCAGGGCCTCGAAGTTGTGCCACTCGTCCTCGATCTCCGGGCCGTCGGCCACGCTGAAGCCCAGCCGGCCCATGATGTCCTTCAGTTCCTCGATCGTCTGCGTGATCGGGTGCAGGTGGCCGAGGCGTAGCCGATGCTGCGGCGGGCTTTCCGTGGGGTCGAAGGCCCCAGGCACTTTTTCCGCGTAAGCGTGCTGCTCAAGGCCAAGGATGTTCTCGGCGGCACGCTCTAGGCTGCGGCCCTTTGCCTTCTGCGGCTTGACAGCATCCCGACCAGGCGCCTGCGCGGCGCGCGATTTGGCGGTCTCGAAGGCCGACTCGATAAGCTGCTTGACGTCGTTGAACCGCTTGCCGGCCTGCGGCTTGTCCGGGCCGGCGACTTTGCCCAGCCCCTTCTGGACGTTCTTGATCCGCCCGCTCTTGGCCCCCAGGAAATCAACGCGGGCGCGCTCGACGGCCTCGGCATCCGCCGCATTGCTGAAGGCGGCGGAAGCTTCGCTGGCCAACTGATCCAGCTCGGCAAGGAACTCGGCGAGAGAAGACATAGCTGACATCCAGCGTGGAATCGCCGCAAACCGACGAGACCACGGATGGCACGGATGACACGGATCCCTCTCGCCGTATCCGTGTCATCCGCGCTATCCGTGGTCAACACATTCGCGGTGTAATCGATGGTTAATAGTAGAAGTACAGGCCGACCTCAATGAAAAAGGAGAGGCGAGCCGCGGCTGCCTCTCCTGATGTTCTCGTGTGCGCGATCTGCGGCTAGGCGGCGATGGCGGCGATGGCGGTCCGGACCTCGGCGACCACCGTATCAAAACTCTCCGGGTCGTGAATGGCCATCTCGGAGAGAATCTTGCGGTTCAGGCCCAAGCCGGCCTTGGCCAGGCCGTGGATGAACTCGCTGTAGCGCAGGCCCCGTTCGCGGCAGGCGGCGTTGAGGCGGATGGTCCACAGGCGGCGGAAGCTCCGCTTGCGTGCCCGGCGGTCGCGGAAGGCGAAGACGCCCGCGCGGATCAGCGTTTCTTTGGCCGTGCGGTAGAGCTTCCGTCGGCCGCCGACGTAGCCCTCGGCCCGTTTGAAGAGCCGCTTCTTGGCCTGATTGCGGGCGGCCCCTTTTCTGGTTCTCATCGGTTCAACTCCTCGGCTACACCACACCAGCCCGACGCGCAAGCGAGGGAGAGTGCGGCCTGCCCTCGCTTGCGCGTGGGGTTAGTGTCGCGTCAGTCCGCGTCGGCTAGCTACTGTGTTTCCCCAACTGCCTAGTGATCATCTTGGTCTCGGCCTTGTTGATCAGCACGCACGTGCCGCGCAGGTTGCGCTTCCGCTTCTGCGTCTTCCGCGAGGCCAGGTGGCTGGTGCCCGCGCAGCGGTGCTTGACCTTGCCGTTGGCCGTGAGGCGAAAACGCTTCTTGAGGCCCTTGTGAGTCTTTTGCTTGGGCATGATCGAGCCGTCCGTCTTTCCTGCTGGAAGCGTCGTCCGCCGGGCTGAGGCGCACTGGGGGTTTCCTCGCGAAGCGGGTCATTATAAATTAAGCGGCGAATCGGAAAAGGGGGAAACGGGGGGAAACGTCTCGGGCTTCAAGGGTAGCTGAACTCGCCAGAGTTCAGGCCGTCCGGAGTCTGACGACTTCGGCTACCCAAGAAAACCCAAAGTCCGAGCTTGTAGCCCGAAAACTGCCTGCCATGACCGAGAACAAGATCATCGTAGACGAGGACTGGAAGGCCCGCGTCCAAGCCGAGAAGGAAGCCGCCGAGAAAGAGGCTGCCAAGCCGCCGCACACGGCGGAATCGGCTGCCACGGCTTCACCCGAGGCCGCGGACGGCGACGACGAGGCATTCCCGCCGGCCACGCTTTCGTCGCTCATTATCTCGCTGACGACGCAGGCCTGGATGATGCTGGGCCAAATCCCCGATCCCAGCACCGGCAAGGGCCAGGTGCATCTGCCCTACGCCCGGCACGTGATCGATACGCTGGAGATGCTCGAGCACAAGACCCACGGCAACCGCACGCCGGAGGAGATCTCGCTGCTGTCCCGCACACTCCACGAACTGCGGATGGCCTACGTGGCGGTGGAACGAGAAGTGGCCAAGCAACCCAAGTGACGCCAAACCGCAAAGCGTTCCACATGGTGATGCCCAAGGCCGACCGTTTTGCCCACCGCCGCGACAAGCTCCGGGCCGCCGTCGTCAAGCAAGAACTGGGCGGCCTGCTGGTCACGAACTTCTCGAATGTGACCTACCTCACGGGCTTCACCGGCGACTCGAGCTACCTGCTGCTGACCAGGACCGGCGAGCTGATGATCAGCGACTTCCGCTACGTCACGCAGTTGGACGAGGAATGCCCCGGCCTCGACCGGTTCATCCGCGGGCCGGAAATCACGGTCACGCAGGCGGCGGCCAAAGTGCTCAAGCGCGCCAAGCTCAGCAAGGCGGGCCTCGAGGGTGCGTCGCTCACCGTGGCGGCCAAGGAGCTGCTCGAGAAGGAGCTGCCACTCACCTCGTTAGTCACCACGGCCGGCATGGTCGAGGAGTTGCGGCAAGTCAAAGACGCTGGCGAGATCGCCGCCATTCGCCAAGCGATCCGCCAGGCGGAGCGGGCATTCGCGGTGCTGCGGGCGACCCTGCGCGGCGATCAGACGGAGAAGCAGGTCGCCGATAGTCTGGAGATGCAGATCCGCCTGCTGGGGGCCAAGCAGACGAGCTTTTCGCCAATCGTGGCCGTCGGGGCGAAGGCCGCGCTGCCGCATT
>JBGQHD010000701.1:0-3639 GCA_041497795.1 Planctomycetia bacterium | reverse complement strand
GCCATCCAGCTCGAACGCGCTGTTATGGCAGGGGCACCTGAAAATCGGCTGGCCCTCGGCGTTCTTGGTCAGGCTGATCGCGCAGCCCAGGTGCGGGCACACGGTCGTGAAGGCCACGAGCTTTTCGGCGCCTTGATCGTCCTTCACCTTCCGCAAAAAGACCTCGCCGACAGGCTCGTTGGGGCTGAAGGTCCATTTGTTGGTCACATCGTCGCGGACGGTCACGCGCAGCGGAGTTCCGTCAGCCGGCACGTCGGCCAGCGAGGCCACGCGAATAAAGCCGTCGTCGGTCTTCTGACCGGCGGGCTTTTTAGGATCGCTGAACTTCCGTTCGCGGCGAGTCGCCGGATCGGCAAAGGTGACGAGCCCCACCACGGCGGGAACCAGTCCTGCGATCGCCCCCACGGACGCCGCCAGAATCTTCACCACCAGCCGGCGGTCCTCCGTCGGCGGGGCAGGGCAGGCCGATTCCTGACAACAAGCGTGTTCTTCGGTCATGGCAACGTCTCATCCACGGATCGAAATGCCGACACGAGGCAGTGCGAGGCGCAAAAGCGGCAGGCGGGCAGGACTCCATTCGCTTTCGGTGGGCTCGTTTCCGTCCGCACCAATTATCCCATCGCCTTGCGCACAGCGTCAAGCACCTTGGCCTGACCGGCTTCCAGCGGCCCGGCGATCGATGCGCCGGCCGCCGCCTTGTGTCCGCCGCCGCCGAATTGCGAGGCAAGCTGATTGCAATCCACTGTGCCGCGGCTGCGGAAGCTCATTTTGTAGTTGCCCGCCGGCGTGTAGACGAAGATCACCGCCACTTCCGTGCCGGCCACGGCGAGCGTGAGGTTGATCACGTCCTCGGTATCAACCGGCAGCGCACCGGTCTGCTCGAAATCCTCCTTTAAGGCGGCCGTATAGATCAATCGGCCCCCCAACTCCGTCTTCGTCCGTTGCAGGATGCGGCCGCGCAGCAAGAGGCGGGCCAGCGTCTCTTGTTCGTAGAGCGAGCGGAAGATCGCATCGGGCCGGGCGCCGGCGCGGACCAGCTTCGCGCCGACCTCAAACGTGGTCGGCGTGGTAGACGAGAAGCGAAACCAGCCGGTATCGGTGGCCACCGCGGCAAAGAGCGGCGTGGCGATCTCCGGCGTCAGCGGCACGCCGAGGTGCTCGGCTGCCTCCACCACCAGCCGTCCGGTGGCTTCAGCTTCGACGTTCTTGAAAGTCTCGGCCCCCAGGTCGTCCTCGCTGACGTGATGGTCGAGGACGATCTTCTTGGCCTTGGTCGCCCGCAGCACGTCCCCCATGTCGCCGAGCTGGGCCCAGGCGCTGGTGTCGAGCACCATCAGCGCGTCGTAATCGGTGAGGCCGTCCTTGGGCACGTCGCGGCCGATCTGCCCGATGCGCTTGTCCGGGTCGATGAAGGCCAGGTTGGGCGGCACGGGGTGCGGGTTGACGATTCGCACGTCCTTGCCCAGCGCCGTCAGCACGCCGGCCATGCCCAGCTCGCTCCCCAGCGCGTCGCAGTCGGGCCGCACGTGGCTGGTGAGCACGAACCGCTGATGGGCGTGGATCAGCTCGACGAAGCGCGGCCAATTGATGGCGGTGGGCATGAGGTGTGGGGCGAGTGGTGAGTGTCGGAAATGCGGAATGCGGAATGCGGAATGCGGAATGCGGAATCAAAAAAGTGGCACGCCGCGCTAGCGCTGCGCTCTATCGGTTTCGTCTGCTTTCTAAGTTCCGAATTCCGAATTCCGAATTCCGAATTCGAAAGCTTCGGCGGCGGCGCGAACGTCTTGGTTGAGCTGCGTCCTCAACTCTCCAATGCCGGCGAACTTCCGCACGTCGCGCAGGCGGTCGAGGAACTCCACCTCGACCATCTCTCCATAAATGCTGCCGCTGAAGCCGATCAGGTGGATTTCGACCTTCGTGCCCGTTTCACCGAAGGTCGGATTGGGACCGATGTTGATGGCCGCCGGCCAGCGCTCGGCGGCGACGTGCGCGGCGCCGCCGTACACGCCGTGGGCTGGCAATACGGTGGTTATCGCTGCCAGGTTGGCGGTGGGAAAGCCTAATTGCGCGCCGCGGCCGGCCCCCCGCGCGACGATGCCGCGAAGGCGATACGGCCGAGTGAGCAGCCGCCGCGCCACCGCCACTTCGCCCGCGGCGACCAGCCCGCGCACGCGCGAGCTGGAGATCGCCTCGCCGTCCGCGAAGACGGCGTCCACGACTTCCATTGCCACGCCGGTTTCCGCCGCAAGCTGCCGCAACGTCTCGATGGTTCCCTGCCGGTCGTGACCAAAACGGAAGTTCGGCCCTTCGACAATCGCTCGCACTCCCAAGCGGTCACGCAGGATCGTATCGAAGAACTGCCGCGCGGTGAGCCGCAAGAGAGCATCGTCGGTCGGGTAGGCGATCACCGCATCCACGCCCAGCTCGCCTAGCAACGCCGCCCGACGCTCGATCCAGGTGAGCGGCGACGGGCAACGGTCGGGGCGCAGCAACTGGGCCGGGTGGGGATCGAAGGTGAACGCCACGGCCGGGCCGGATACGCGCCTGGCGGCCGCGACGAGCCGCTCGATGATCCGCACGTGCCCCAGGTGCACGCCGTCGAAGTTGCCCACGCTCACCGCTCCAGACCGCAGCTCGGCCGGCAGATCATCGAGAGTACGCAGGAGCTTCACGGGCGGTTCTGGCCGAGCCGGGGCAGTGATTGGGCGCTGCTGGGCATTATGAAAAGCCCGCCCCAGCCGGTCAACGCTCGCGCAGCTCCTCCTGCCATTGCTTGAGCCGATTCAGCGCCTCCAGCGGCGTGAGCTGATCGACATCTAGTTCGCGAATTCTGGCCAGCAGCGGATGATCCGCGTGGCCGAAGAGCGTGAGCTGCAATCGGCTGCCGGCTTGCCTGGCGGGCGAGCCGCTCCCTCTCCCCCCTGGGGAGAGGGCCGGGGTGAGGGGCATCTTCCCGGCCAGTTTCGGGCGGCCGTCCGCGCCCAAGTGTTCTTCCTCCAGCGTCCAGAGGATGTCCTTGGCCCGCTCGACCACTTCGCGCGGCACGCCGGCCAGCCGGGCGACATGGATGCCGTAGCTCTTGTCGGCGGCCCCTGCCACGATCTTGTGCAGGAAGACCACGTCATCCTGCCACTCGCGGACGGCGACGTTCAGGTTGCGCACGCCCGGCAGGGTGCGAGCCAGATCGGTCAGCTCGTGATAGTGCGTGGCAAAGAGCGTCCGGCAGCCGATGTGCTCGTGCAGGTACTCGACCACGGCCCAGGCTAGCGAGACGCCGTCGTAGGTGCTGGTCCCCCGGCCGATCTCATCGAGGATCACCAGGCTGCGGCGCGTGGCCGTGTTGAGGATGCGGGCACTCTCGGTCATCTCGACCATGAACGTGCTCTGCCCGCGCGACAGCTCGTCGCTGGCCCCCACGCGGGCAAAGATGCGGTCGGCGATGCCGATGGTCGCCCGCCGGGCCGGGATGAAGCTGCCCATCTGGGCCATCAGCACGAGCAGGGCCACCTGCCGAATATACGTGCTCTTGCCGGCCATGTTGGGGCCGGTGATGAGCAGGATGTGGCCACTCGTGGGGCACGTTTCCAACGTGCCCGATCCGTCCAGCACCCCGGCTGCTGCGGAGCAGCCGGGGTGCTC
>JBGQHD010000700.1:0-3647 GCA_041497795.1 Planctomycetia bacterium | reverse complement strand
CGCGATTCGTCGCCGGTCAGCGGCGGGTCTTCGTGGTAGCGCTGCGGATCGGCCTTGTACTCCGGCGAGCGCGTGCTGACCACCATCGCATGGCGGCCCGGTCCGTAATAATCGTGCAGGTAGACCGGCACGCCTTGCTTGGTGGTCGGTTGCGGGCGCGGTCCGCCGCCGAGGTTTACCAGCGGGGCGCGCAGCCCTTTCTCGCGATCGACCTTCACGTTGCGGAAGTGGCTGACGGCCTTGCCGGTGGCGTTGTCGTCGCTGATCTGGATCAGCGGCATCCCGGTGCCGTAGGGGCCGCCGATGAAGGTCAGTCCATCCACCGTGATCGGGCCGTGCTGCAGGCTGTCGTCGTCCAGGCCGCGGTTGAACGGCTCGGTGCCGCTGTGGGCGATCCGCAGGTTGCGATAGACGTGGTTCTCGAACCACGGGCGATAGACGCCGTAGTGCGCGTAGTTGAGATCGGCGTTCTCGACCCACATCGACGGCACCTGGGCCCGCAGGCCGTAGTGCACCTGCCAGATCTTCAGGTCCTTCAGCATATGCGGGTGCCGCGTGTCGGGGCCGACGCCGTCGGTGCCGGCGAAGACCACGCCGTACAGCCCTTCGGTGTGGGCTTCGTTCTGCTCGAAGCGGTATTGCGGCAGCGTGCGGATATCGACCTTCTGCTCCTTGCCGTCAGGCATGAGGATGGGGAGGTTGCTGTTGAAGTTGCTGCGCTTTTGGCTGTCGTAGCGGAAGCCGTATTCGTCGTTCTCGCAGGAGACGTTGCGGGTGAGCGTGTTGCGGCCGTTGGCCCACCAGTACGCGGCCCCGTCGTTGGGATCGAACGAGAGCACTTGCCGCGGCAGCGGCCGGCCCTTGAACGATTGCACGCCGAGGTTGCGGTCGAGCACGTTGTAGACCTCCGTGCCGTCTTCCAGGAAATAGCCGTGGCCGACGGAGCGGAAGCCGACGCAGTCGCGGACCACCAGGTGGTTGGTGCCGTGGATGGTGACCCAGCGGTTGTGCGAATCGACGATGGCCGCCCCCAGCACCTGGCTGCCACGCATCGTGTCGCCGCAGAGATGGAAGTGGATCGCGTAGCGGCCCAGCACGCCTTCCTTGCCCAGATGGGCGAACCGGGCATAGCTGATGCCGCCTTCGCTGTAGCGGTGATACATCGTGTGGCCGCGGACGCCGGCCGGGTCGGCGCTCTCGATGACCACGTTGCGTGACAGGTTGGCCACCTCGCTGCGGTACTCGCCGGAGCCGAAGTGGTCGTACTTCAACGGCTGGTCGAGCGTGAGGCGGCGGCCGTCGATGGCTTTGATCGTCCGCGTCTCGGTATTGAGCAGCTCGGGACGCTGGCGGAACCGGCCGGAGCTGCCGTGATGCTTCGAGCCGGTGACGATCACCTCCTGGCCCACGCGCCAGCCGGTCAGCTCTTCGGCCAGCATTACTTGCGTGTCGCCCGGCTTGAGATCGCCGTCAAGCTTGACCCAAGTGCGGCTCATCGGCGCGCCGTGCAGGTCCATCCGCGAGGCACAGCAGACGATGGCCGGCGTGCTCTCCTTGTCCATGCCATCGAGGTAATGCAGACGAATGCGGGCCGTGAACTGCGGCGGGATCGGCTCGGCTAGCGTGCCGACTTCGAGCGCTGGCAGTTCGCCACCGGGCAGGGCCAACGGCTCGCCCTTGTCGTTGACGGACTCGAAGTCGCAGGCAAAGCCGTGCTCCGAGCAGCCGTCGTGGTTTTGCACCTTGAGCACGGCGACGCTCAGTTCGGTGTTGCGGTCGCGGGCGAACGTGAGCGTGCCCACCACTTGCAGCAGGCGGATCACGTCCTTGTTCCGGGCGTCGTAGACCACGCGGGTGCCGCGGCTGACGCGCACGCGGTCTCCCTGGCCGGGCAAGCGGGCCGGCTCCCAGGTCTTGGCATCGGACCAGGGCCCGCTGCGGACCGAGCGGAGGGAGAACTCGATGGCCGCGTGGTCGTGCTCCTTGGCGGCCGCCTTGACGGCGGGTCTTTTCGCGGCTGGCTGCTTGGCAGCGGCCTGGTCGGGCTGCGAGTTCTTCGCTGCGGGTGGCGCGGCGTCGGCCGAGAGCACGGCCAGACTCAGCAAGATGGCCAGTCGGATGGATCGGCGCATGGCAGCCCTTCCAAAAGGGAGGCGTTCGGGTACCAGAAGGTGCCGCCTATTCTGGGATGTCGGCCCAACGCATTCAAGGCGCTTGATGCGATGTTGGCTACTTGCAGAGGCGAGGCGATGGCTTGCCGAAGTAGAATCCCTGGCCCAATTCGAAGCCCAATTGCAGGCAGGCTTCCCGTTCCTCGGCCGTCTCGACCCCTTCGGCGACCGTCGCCACACCCAGGTCGCGGGCGATCTGGACCAGCGAGCCCAAGATGTGCTGCTTGGCGAACGTGGAGACCGAAATCCCCCGCGTCAGGTCCATGTCGAACTTGAGGTAGTCCGGCGGCACCTCCGCCAACTCGAGCAGCCGGGCCTGCCCCGCCCCGAAGTCGTCGTAGGCCAGGCGGATGTCCAGATCGTTGAGGCCCGCCCGCACCTCACGGACGATCCGAGGGCTGGTCACGGCGGCTTCGTGGATTTCCAGCACGAGCGGTTTGCCGGGGTACTTGGCCCGCAACTCGACGAGCGAGCGCTGCAGACCCCCCAGATCGGCCAGCTCGGACGGATGGGTGTTGAGGAAGAGTGGCGGCGGATCGACGAAGCCAGCGGCGCAGGCCACGGCCTCCCAGCGGCAGAGGCGGCTGAGCGCCACTTCCTGCTCCATCGCCGCGGCCGCCGAGAACATGGCGGCGGGGTTCTGCAGGCCAAACAGCCGGCTCCGCGCCAGCACCTCGAAGCCAATCTGGCTGCCGTCCGCGAGCCGCACGATCGGCTGGAAATGCGGAATCACGGCCCGCTGGCTCATCAGCTTGTCGAATTGCACCAGGGCCAGGGATTGGTCGCACGTGGCCGTAAGCGCCGTCGAGTGATGCACGGGGCCCGCCGCCTGATTCACGCGAAAGACGATGCCGGCCAGTTGGAGATAGTCTCCCGCCTCAACGGGCGTGAGATCGGCGATCCGCCGGCCGTTGATGAAAGTGCC
Organism: Planctomycetia bacterium; assembly: GCA_041497795.1. Lineage (GTDB taxonomy): Bacteria > Planctomycetota > Planctomycetia > Pirellulales > S012-138 > JBGQHD01. Next base: position 551 of record JBGQHD010000700.1, on the reverse strand, counting down.
GTTCATGCTGCCCAGGTCGCGGACCTGCAGCGATTCCCGCAGCCAGACGACTTCGGCGTGCCGTCCGGAGATGGTCGGGCAGTCCAGGGCCAGATCGGCGTCGCGCCGGCGGCCGATCAGGAACGGCGTGGCATGGATCGGCACCGACCTGGGTACGGACTGCGGCGCCGTGTTCGCGAGCAAACACCAGTGAACCTGAGGCTCGGAAGAGTTCGTCAGCATGCGATGCACCACGAGCGTCGAGCGATCGGCCGGTAAGATCGCCCCACAACCATACATCACGGTCAGGTATCGAACACTAGCCGTAAAGGCAACAGGCGAAGGAGGCTAGGGAAATCCCCAGTGCCTAGTCTGCCCTTGCACGTGGCCGCGTCGCTTCCGGTCACGAAGTGGTGAGCTAGGTATGTCGTCTTTCGCTCCTATGTAGGCGGTAGGGTCAAGGGTAGTTCGGGACCGTTGGGATTCCGGTTTGCGTCACAAGCTCCTATTCGGTCGTGGCGGAGGCCGCCAGACCATACAACAAGTGCGCTTCGCAAAGCGGGGTGATTCTG
>JBGQHD010000699.1:0-3653 GCA_041497795.1 Planctomycetia bacterium | reverse complement strand
GAACGTGATCGTGTAGCCCTCACGCTCCGCGTGAGGTTCGTCACGCGGAGCGTGACGGCTACTTTGCTGAGCGTTCCCTGTCAGTACGGAATCTCCACGCCCTTCTCGGCGGCCAGCTTGGCCAGCGCGAACCGGAACCAGACCAGCGGCACGTCGGGGTTCTTGAAGCGCGCTTTTTGGAACACGCTCAGCACCAGCTCGCGCGAGAGCACCTGCTTCTCGATCAGCGCGATGACCCGGCCGATGTATTGCCGGTCGCGGTCCGTGCGGGCCCGCAGGCCAATCTCCAGCGTGTCGCGGAGCGAGACTCGCTCGCCCGGCGAAATCTGGGCGAACCCCGCCGGCCCCAACGACGGCATCGCCGCCAACGACAGCAGCAGCGCAAGAATCCAGCGAGCCATGCTCGGCCTCCATGCCCGGCGCGGCGCGCCGGAACCTCCAGGACAAGGGAATCGGGGGGAGGTTTGTAGCGTGGATCGGCCGACGGTTCAAGGCGGGTGCAGGGCCATGCGACGCAGCAGTTCAGGCATGCGGTGAGCTGCGGTTTGGAAAGAAAGGACAACCACGAATAGCACGAATAACACGAATGAATGCAAGCTGAGCGGCGACGTATCGGTGGATGGCCGCTTGCGGCGCGTTTCCTCATTCGTGTTATTCGTGCTATTCGTGGTTCTATGTCTTCCTCCGTCTACCCGGCAGGCTTCGATTTATCTTTCTTCTCCGGCTCCTTCGGCTCAGCCTTCTCGCTGGGCTCCGCCTTCTTCTTCACCGGCAGGCCGCCTTTCACCGGCAGCGGCGAGCCGAGCGTGTCGCCGTTGGGCTTGAAGCCGCCGCCATCGACGTCCACGTAGATCGGGTTGGAGACGGCAATCGGCTCGATCCTGCCCCAGCGCGGGCCTTGCACGACGCCCAGCGTGGACCTCTCGCCGACGGCCATCACGATCACGTGCGTGTCCTGCTTGAACTCCAGCGGCACGGTCTGGTCGAACTTCACCGCACTTTTCACGGCGCTCTTGCCGCCGCCTCGGGCGAAGCGTTCCGGCGTGGTGTAGCGCGAGAAGTTCAGCTCCTTGGCGGGCCGGCCGTTGAGATAGACCTGCACGCGGTCGATGTCGTACCAGTTCGCGCACTGCACCCGGATGTGCAGCCTGGCCCGGCCCGAGCTGGCGGCGACGTCGTCGCCGGCCGTGCCGGAGCTCTTGGCGGCCGCCCCGGTGGCGCCGTCGGCCGTGAGCTTCACTTCCAGGAACGGGGCGGTGGTCATGATCACGTGGCCGCGCTCGGCGGCGTGCACCATGTCGAGCGTCTCGATCTTGGCTGGGTCATCGGTGGGCGACTTGAGATAGTTCCGCCAATAGCCCGACTCGTGGAAGTTATAGTGCGAGTCGGTGTTCACCACGCCGGTGATGCGGCGCCCTTGGTTGAGCAATTGCAGCCAGTTGAAGATGCGGTTGTTCTCGAGCCGCCTCTGTTTCGACGCGTCTTGAATCTCGACGATCGGCTGCCTGAGCAGGCCGTCGAGCGGATGAACCTCCATCGCGTCGATGAAGGGAATGCTCTTTTTGAAGCCGCCGTCGGGCTTGCCGTCGCCGTCGCGGTCGAAGAACAGCCAGCCGATGTCCGGGTGGTTCTGCTGCACCAGCTTCTCGCTCTTACCGTCCCACAGGGCGAGCCGCTCGATTTGGACCTCCGGGTCTTCGTCGGTCGTGGGCCCGCCGCCGTCTTGCAGGTGCGGCTTGAAGACGAGCGGAAAGGCGTTCTGGTGGTTAAGCGGCAGCGGTTGGCCTGTCAGCTCGATGCCCGAGCAGGTGGCCAGCAGGTGCTCGACCCCCAGCCGCTTCAGGTGCGGCACGTAGGTGTCGATGCGGTTGTGCTCGGTGCAAGGGGCGAACTCGATCTGCTCGCAAAGGATGTTCTGCACCCGGCCGAACTGACTGGACGTGTTGTCGCCCGAGGGGCTGGAGTGATTGTGGAAGTCGGCGCTGATCCAGCCGGTGGTATCGACGGTGCGGATCAGCCTGGCCGCCAGCGGCGTCTTCTTGCCGCGCTCGACCTCGATGTCGGTGAACACGGCGTCGTACTCCGGCCCGTAGCTAATCACCACGCGATACTTCCCCGGCGGGATTTGCTGCTCAAACTTCCCGTTGTGCGAATAGACGAGGTTCTTGACCGCCGTGTCGCCGCTATCGACGAAGAAGTCGGGATCCTTGGTGTCTTCTTGGCCAATGAACTGGACCTTGCAGGGGATTGGCCCGCCGTCCTTGGAGGTGATCTTGCCAACGACGTAGCCGGGATCGGCGAGCGTGACGGTGTAGTCGGTTGACTTGGCCGTGTCGATGTCGATCGTCTTGGTTTCCCGGGCCTGGTGCGAGACCTCTAGCCGGTACCTGCCCGGCGGCACGGCGAAGTGCAGCGTGCCGTCGGCGCCGGTGTGGCCGTGGCCGTAGGGCTGCTTAAGCTCAGCACCGGCCAGCGCCGTCACGTCCACTTCGGCGATCGTCTCCAAGGCTGCATCCTCCACGCAAACGCGAACCGTCACCAACTTCTCGCCCGCCTGCCGGCGCGGCAGCGCCCGCAGCGCGAACAGGTCGTCGGCCGCGAGCAACCGTCGCCGGAGCGTGAAGCTCCGGCCGGGAGGGAGCGTGACCTCCCCCTCGGGCGCTTGCTGCGGGTGGCGGAAGGCCAGCAACAGGCCGAACCGCGGCGCGCCGGGCCGAACGGCCGGCGTCCCGGCCTGCGTCGAGAACTCGTCGATCAGGAGGCCGTAGCCTTGGCGGAACCATTTATCATACAACCAAAACGACGGATCCCCAGCGGCCGATCGCTCGAACGTCCTGTCCGCGCGCACGGCATCGACGAGTTCCACGTCCAACGGCACGTGGTCCGTGTTGACGTATTGCGTTTCGACCTGTACGTATTCCCAACCGTCGCGCAGGGTGTAGACGACGCGCAGCTCGGGCTTGCCTTTCTCCGCGGCCGCGCGGACCTCCAAACGGACTTCGCTCCCCTTCTCGGCCAGCTCGACCAGCGGCTCAACGGTCGCGGTGCCCGACGCTTTGCCCGCGGCGCTGGCCTGATGGAAGCGCAGCAGGGACCGTCCCGCGCCCGGGTAGTAGCACCCCAACTGGTCGTTGGGCTGCCTGCGGCTCGTGAGGTCGATGACGCAGCCGCCGACGTTGCGGACCGTCATGTTGGCGTTACGGGTCGGCACCGGGTCGGCCACTACGCAGACGAGCTTGTCGTTCCGCAGCACATAATCGCCGTAAATGGCGTCAGCCTCTTTGCCGGCGGGGGCGTAGGCGCCAAAGTTCTTGGAGTTGAGGCGGACAATCTCGGCGCTCTCCGCTTTGGTCGCGGCCAACGCACACGTCACGAAGAGCAGGGCAAATCGGCGCTTCATGAAGTCCTCGACAATCGAAAGATAAAGGGGTGGAGGCCGATGTCACGCGTACCAGGCAGGATACACGACGCCCGAACGTAATGCAGCACTTCAGTGGCCGAGCGGCCCTGACCCAGGAAACCGCCCAACCGCGGACGTCATCGCCCGATGATGCCATTCTCGGTACAATGTTTGATGAAGAGGGTTGGTTTTTCGTGGGAACAGGCAGGCAATCAGCGAGGAAATCATGGTGCTTCCCGACTTCTTAACGGAG
>JBGQHD010000698.1:0-3654 GCA_041497795.1 Planctomycetia bacterium | reverse complement strand
CGCGCCACCCGAGCCCCGGCGGATGGAGAACTCCTCGACCAGCACCGGAAAGCGCGTCTCCAGCACTTCGGGGTCGGTGAGGCGGGTGTTGGTCATGTGGGTGTGCACGGCGTCGGCGCCGGCGGCGCTCGGCGTGGCCCCGGCGCCGCCGCAGATCGTCTCGTAGTAGCCGAACGAGGCGTCGCCGAAGAGCGTGTTGTTCATCGTCCCCTGGCTGGCCGCCGCCACGCCGAGGGCCCCCAGCAGCACGTCCACCACCCGCTGCGAAGTCTCCACGTTGCCGCCGACCACGGCCGGGCAGTCCTCCGGCCGCTCGCGGGCCGGCGGGTTGAGCAGGCACTCGGGCAGCACGATCTTGACCGGCGCCAGCACACCCTGATTGAGCGGGATGTCCTCGTCGATGAGCACCCGCAGGCAGTACATCACTGCCGCCGTGACGATGGCCCGATTGGCGTTCAGGTTGCCCACCAGCACCGGCCCGGTGCCGGTGAAGTCGATCGTGGCCGAGTCGCCCTCGAGCGTAATGGCGACGGCGATGGGCGAGCCGTCGTCGAGGTGATCGGTGAACTCCAACCGCTGAGTTGCGCCCGGCCGCGTTTCAGTTTGAACGTCCAACGTCGAACGTCCAACGTCCAACGTCGAACCTTCCTTTCGTTCAATGTTGGACGTTGGACGTTGGACGTTCGACGTTCGGCTCCGCCCCTCTTCTAGTTTCGCGACGTATCGCCGCAGCGCCTGCCGCATCTTCCTTTCCGCGGCATCCTGAATGTGCCGCATGTAAGCCTCGACGACGCTCAGCGAGTACCGCTCGACGAGCCGGGCCAGGTCGCGCGCCCCTTGGTTATTCGCCGCGACCTGGGCCGTGATGTCGGCGAGGTTGTCGCGCACGGCCCGGCTAGGATACGGCCCACTGGCGAGCAGCGATTGCAGCTCGTCGAGCCGCGACCGGCCGGCATCCACGAGTTTGAAGTTGCGGATCAGCACGCCCTCCTCGGCCAGGTTCTTCGAGAACGGCGGCATCGAGCCGGGCCGAATGCCGCCGATCTCGGCATGATGGGCCCGGCTGGCGGTGAAGAAGAGCAGACGTGGAGTGTAGGCATCACGCTCCGCGTGATGCGTTTCGTCACGCGGAGCGTGACGGCTACTTTCGTGCACCGGCGTGACCACGGTGATATCCGGCAAGTGCGAGCCGCCGCGGTAGGGATCGTTCGTGACGAACACGTCGCCGGGCCGGATCGCCGGGTTATCGGCGATGATCTGCTTGACCGTCTCGCTCATCGCCCCCAGGTGCACGGGGATGTGCGGCGCGTTGACCACCAGGTCGCCTTCGGCCGTGAACACGGCGCAGCTAAAGTCGAGCCGCTCCTTCACGTTCACGCTGCTGGCCGTGTTTCGCAGCGTGATGCCCATCTGCTCGGCGATGCCGGCGAACTGGTTGTTGAAAATCTCCAGCAGGACGGGATTGGGATCGGAGTGTGGTGTAGGGTGGGCTGTGCCCACCAAATCGTCGCCAAGGCCTGCATGAGACGCGGCGTCCTGTTCCCCATCCTTGGTGGGCACAGCCCACCCTACAGTCAGCAGCAGCTCGCCGCGCGGCAGCATCTCGGCCTGCCAGCCGGGATCGATGACCGTCGTCGAAGACGCTTCGCCGACGATGGCCGGGCCGACGATCACGTCGCCGGGCTGCAATCGCGCGCGCAGAAATACCTACGTTTCGTGCGGTCGAGCGTCGAAGCAGGCCGTCGTCAGTCGGTCAGGCTGCGGCCGGCGCGGATAAACGGGCCGAGGCGGCTCCGTGACATCGGGCGTGCGGCCGATCACTTCAACTCTGGCGGCCACGATCTCCAGCGGCCGGTCGCGCTGTGTGTAGCCGTAGAGCCGCTGGTGCTCCTCTTCGTAGCACTCGGCGTACGAGTCACGTGGACGAGTCTCTCCGAGACTCGTATTCGCGTCTCGGAGAGACGCGGCCACGTGAGCCGGCTCGGCAATCGTCAAGTAGGCGTCGAGCCCTTGATAACGCAGGTCGAGCGAGCGGCGCACCTCGATCCGCTCGGCCGCGACCCCTTCCGCCAGCACATCGGCCCGGGCCGTGGCAATCAGTTGTTCGAACGTCGCCGCCAGCGCCGCCACGGCCGCTTCGCTGTACGGCTGATAGACCCCTTGCACGCCGTGCCGCACCACGTCGGCCAGGCCGATGCCGTAGGCGCTCAGCAGGCCGGCGTCGGGGTGCAGCAGCACCTGCCGCATGCCCAGCTCGGCGGCCACGGCGCAGGCATGCTGCCCGGCGGCGCCGCCGAACCCCACCAGCACGTACTCGCGCGGATCGTAGCCCTTGGCGATGCTGATCGAGCGGATCGGCTTGACCATGTTGGCGTTGGCCACGCGGAGGAAGCCGTCGCACAGCTCGACGAAGTCGTATCGCTTGCCCGTGGCTTGCTCGATCTCGTCGCGCAGGGCCGCCAGCCGGGCTTCGACCGCCGCGGCGTGCAAAGGGAAGGGAAACCGCTCCGGCAGAATTTTTCCGAGGTAGAAGTTGAGGTCAGTCACCGCCAGCGGCCCGCCGCGGCCGTAGCAAGCCGGTCCGGGATCGGCGCCGGCACTGTCCGGGCCGACGACCAGCTTCACACCGTCGAAATGGCAGATCGAGCCGCCGCCCGCGGCCACGGTTTCGACGGCCATCATGGGGGCCACGACCCGCACGCCGGCCTTCTCGGTCTCGTACTCCAGCTCGAAGCGGCCGTCGTACCGCGAGACGTCGGTGCTCGTGCCCCCCATGTCGAAGCCGATCGCCCGGCGAAACCCGGCCGCCTCGGCCACGCGGGAATAACCCACCACGCCGCCAGCCGGGCCGGAGAGAATGCTGTCCTTGCCGACGAACCGCTCGGCCGCGACCAGTCCGCCAGCCGAGGTCATGATGCGTAGGACGGAGTGGCACTCCGTCCTACAGCAGCCCGGCTGCTCAGCAGCAGCCGGGCTGCTAAGCGCACGACGCAGCTCGCTCACATACGCCCGCAGCACCGGGTTGAGATACGCATCCATCACCGTCGTATCCCCGCGGGCGACGATCTTGATCAGCGGCGCGACCTCGTGGCTGAGACTGATTTCGCCGAAGCCGACCTGGCGAGCGATCTGGCCGACCAATCGCTCGTGCGCCGGATGCTCGAAGGCGTGCAACAGGCAGACGGCCAAAGAGTCGATGCCTTGTTGCCTCAGCGCGGTGAGTTGCTGCCGCACTTGGGCAGGATCGGGCGACACCAGCACTTGCCCGTCGGCCGTCACACGCTCGTCGATCTCGACGGTCTCGGCGAAGAGCGGCTGGGGCTTGCGGATATTCAGCTCGAACAGCCGCGGCCGGTTCTGGTAGCCGATCCGCAGCACGTCGCCGAAGCCGCGCGTCGTCACGAAGGCGCACTTCGCTCCGCGGCGGGTGATGAGGGCGTTCGTCCCCCGCGTGGTGCCCAGTCGCACGACGACCGGCGGAATCGGCTCGTGCAAGCCCAGCCCCAGCAGATAGCGAATGGCCAGAATCGGCGCCTCTTCGCCGGCAGCCAGCTCATACGCCTGTCCGGCGGTCGGCTCGCTTGGCAGCGGGGTAGCGAGTGTCAGACGACCGGCCGCGATGTGTGGTCCGGTCACTCCGTGACCGGAATTCGG
>JBGQHD010000697.1:0-3655 GCA_041497795.1 Planctomycetia bacterium | reverse complement strand
GGCCGCGGCCGGCAGCGCATTACGCAGGCCCTGTGCCAGCGTCGCGGCGTCCTCGGCCAGCAGTTCCGCCTTGTCCCGATAGCGCGGATTGGTGGCTTCGGTGTTCTTCACAAACGGGTCGATCAGAGCCACCAGAGCGCCGGCCAGTTTGGCGTCGGCCTGGGGAGTCGCCGCGCGGATGCCGAGGCTGCCGGCCACCTTGGGGTCACCGTTGAGCCCGACCCTCACGCAATCCAGGTATTCGTGCAGCGCGCGTTGCTCCACCTCGGTCTCAGCGACCGTGGCCGCCAATTCGCCCAGCGTCTGGGCCACGGCGGCCGTTCCCGCCACCCCGTCGCCCGGCTTCAGCGTCAGCATGCCCAGGCTGCGCGCCGCGTCGCAGCGGAAGCCCAGCGACGCCTGGGCATCGTTGAGCACGTCGAGGAGCGGCTTGGCGGCGCTGGGATCCTTCAAGTAGCCCAGGATTTGCACTGCCCGACTGCGCAGGAACTCATGCGCGGCGGGGGAGCACTCCTTGGGTACGGTGGCGTCCTGAACCGCCTTGAGCATCGAGGCCAGCAGCGCGGGCTGGTGGGCCGGGCTGACGCCGAATTCGGCGTGGCGACGCAAGCCCCGCAGCGAGGTGGCCCGCAGCGGCGAGGGAGTCGCCGCGGCATCGAAAAGCTGCAGCAAGTATGGCGTGGCCGCCACCAGAGGCACGGGCGGTGCGGCCAAGTTTAAGTTCTTGACCTCTGGTTCCTTTTCATTCAGATCGCCGATCACACCCAGGGCGTTGACGCGCGAATCCATCGGCAGCTTGGCCTCGGCGACAATCTTCTGCATTTCGGTGAAGAGAAACTGGCGCAGCCAAATCTGGGCGGCGTTGGTCGGAGCGTTGCCGGCAGCGATGGCGTGCTGCCGCATGATCTGCCGGTTTTGCCAGAGGCCAGGGACGACCTCTTTGATCGCGAAACCCTTGACGCGCGTGCCGAAGTACTCGCGCAACACGTTCTCATCCCCCGGCGCGATCGCGCCGGCGGTCATGATCTTCTCAACGGCCAGCTTGCGGTCGTCCAGGATTTTCTTCTCGGCGGGCGGCCACACGGGTAAAGGCGGTCCGGTTACGGGCGGCTTCACCTTCTTTTCCTGGGCCGCCGCGAATGAGCTGATGACCCACGCCGCGACAACGAGACACGCTGTCTGGCGGATTGCTCGAACATGCAGGATCGCAGACATACCCCTCCCCCCAAAGCGCAAGAGATTCACCGCAGATGTGAGGCCTCTGCTGGCGAAGTCGCTGGTTTCGGTCGAGTCGCCAGCCCCCCGTGGCATTGTTACTAGACTACCGCTGCCGCACGGCGAATGTCAACGAATCGGGCGAACCCGATCGCGAAGCACCGTCGGGCTCCAATTCTGCTGGCCACGGCGGCGAGAGAAGTTTATGCTCCTTAAGGTGGTCGGCGAGCCGCACGGAGACGTGCGCAGCTCAGCGCAGGCTTCAGCGGGGAGCGTGCCCATGTGGGAGTGTCGCAAATGTCACGAGCGGCATCGGGACTCATTTGACACCTGCTGGAAATGTGGCACTTCGCGCGACGAAGCCGAGGACCCAGCTTTTCGACCCGATGTTGATCCTCTGGGCTCGCAAGAAAGCGCTCTTGCGGCTGGCGATATGGTGTGTCCCAGGTGCGGGTCGCGTGACGTCATCCCGGGGGTTCGGATCGTGGACCGGGGGCATGGCAACGTCAAGCGTGACCTGCAAGTCGAGATTTACGAGAATCCTACCGCACTGCTCTTCAAAGGGACGCACGCCGGCACGTTAACGGCCGCGATTTGCGGAGCTTGCGGCCACGTGGAACTGTCGGTCGCCAATCCCCAGGAACTGCTGGAGATCTACCGGCGTAGCCGGCCGGAGCCTGAGTAGGATGGCAAGCAGGTCTCCAGGACGAAGGGTGATCTGAGCATGCTCAACATCGGCCACCTGCGAAGCACTGACTGCCAGCGCGTCTCTCGCCGCGCGCTGCTCCAGGTCGGCTCGCTGGGCGCCGTGGGCCTGTCGCTGGCCGATCTGCTGCGGTTTGAGAGCGTCCGCGCGGCGGAGACGGCACCGTCCGCCAAGTCGATCATTCTGCTGTGGCTGTGGGGCGGGCCGAGCCATCTGGATACCTTTGACCTCAAGCCCAAGGCGCCCGTCGAATACCGCGGGCCCTACGCGCCGATCGACACCTCGGCGCCTGGCGTGCAGATCTGCGAGCTGCTGCCCAAGCTGGCCGAGCGGGCCGACAAGTACGCCATCATCCGCTCGCTGCACCACACGTCGAACGATCACGGCATCGGCGGCGCGATCGGGCTGACCGGCTCGCAGACCGGCGGGGCCAGCCTCGGCGGGCCGATCCTGCCGGGCCGGCTGCAGCCCACGCATGGGTCGATCGTGTCGCGCGTGCTCGGGCCAGGCGAGAAGTTGCCGCGGTTCATCACCGTCGGCGGCCATCTGCACCAGGGGAAGAAGGCCATCACGGGCGAGGGCGCCAGCTATCTCGGCCCGCTGTACGATCCGTTCCGCCTGGACTACGATCCCGACGAAGGGGTCAAGCTGCCGCAGCTTAAGTTGCTCGACGGCGTGTCCCCCAGTGGCCTGGGCTCGCGCCGCGACTTGCTGACGGCCCTGGATGGATTGACGCGCCGGCTCGACCGCTCGCCCGGCCATGCCAACAGCAACATTGCCCAGCTCGACACGCACTACCAGCAGGCGTTTTCGCTGCTGACCACGGGCACGGCCCAGGCGGTGTTCGACGTGGGGCGCGAGCCAGACAAGCTCCGCGAACGCTACGGCCGCTACCGCTTCGGGCAGTGTTGCCTGCTGGCCCGGCGGCTGGTCGAGGCCGGCGTGCGGTTCGTGCAAGTGAACTGGAGCTCGCACGTCGAGCCGGTCGAAGACGGTGGCGACGGCGGCTGGGACATGCACGACCGCAACTTCCAGATCTTCCAGGACCGGCACAGTTGGATGCTGGATCAAACGGTGTCGGCACTGCTCGATGACCTGTCCGAGCGGGGGCTATTGAGCGAGACGATCGTCGTGGCCAAGGGCGAGTTCGGCCGCACGCCGAAGATCAACAACAAGGCCGGCCGCGACCATTGGGAGAAGTGCTACTCGGCCCTGGTGGCCGGCGGCGGCATTCACGGCGGCCAAGTGATCGGCGCCAGCGACCGCCAAGGCGAACACCCCGTCAGCCACGCCGTGACGCCCGCCGACCTGTTCGGCACGGTGCTGCGGCGGATCGGCATCGACACGACGAAGCTGACGAGTGCGAACTTGACGCCGCAAGGGGATGTGATTGAGGAGCTGCTGTAAAGTAGTCATCTCGCTCCGCGAGATGAATCCATCTCGCGGAGCGAGATGGCTACTTTCCAACGGCACCCGGAGTGTGCCTACTACGCTTGGCTTGCGATCACTTGAAATGCCCAACTGGATTCCCGTCGCCGCCGCAATTGATTGCCTTCCGGGCGCGGCCCTCGAAGTCGTGGCCGGCGAGCGGATCGTCGCCATTTACAACGTGGACGGTGAGTTCTTCGCGCTGGACGGCGTCTGCCCGCACCAAGGCGGCCCGCTGGGGGAAGGCTACCTGGAGGACAATGCCGTCATCTCCTGCCCATGGCACGGCTGGACCTTCGACGTGCG
>JBGQHD010000696.1:0-3656 GCA_041497795.1 Planctomycetia bacterium | reverse complement strand
GGACGGCGCGGGGGGCAGAGCCAGGCGCTGGGCCGGCGGCCGCGTGCCGGGCCACAGCCAAGCGCCCGCGGCCGGCTGCCGCGCAGCCACCGTGAGCTGGTAGCAGGCTGAGGAAAGCTCGACGCGGGCGTTCTCCTCGTCCGCCTCGGCCGCCGCCCGCAGGGCGCTGTACACCAACGAGCCGAGCGACCGCGCGGCAGAGGACGCCTGGCCGGCCGACCCGGCTCTGGCCGGCGGTTCGATGGCGTCGCGCAAGAGGTCGATCTGCCGGCCGCGCATTACCGCGGCCTGATACCGCGCCGCGCATTCCCGCGCCGTCCAGAACGCGCCGATCACCACCCGCCGCTCGGCCGGCGTCGGCGTCTGCCGCAGGCAATCGCGGAGCGGCGTGGGGACGACGTGGTTCTCCAGCGGATTGGCCGGCGTCTCGTGCAGCCGCTCGGCCAGCGCCGCAGCCCATTGCTCCGGCCGTATCCGCGCCACGTCGATCAGCGACGTGGCCGTGTCGGGCGTTTCGGGACGGAAAACCACCTGCTTGACGCCCTGGCCGCCGCCGGCCGATGAAGCGTCCTTGGCCGGCGTAGGCTCCTTGGCCGCCGCGGGCTCCTTGGCCGCCGGCTTGTCTTTCGCCGGGGTGGAGTCTTTCGCGGGCGCCGCGCCGCCGGTCGGCGCCGTCGTGCTGGCCGGCTCCGGCTTGGCCCCCTTGGCGTTGGGCGCCTTGGCCGGCGCCGGGGAAGGCGAGCCGCCCGCGGGCTTCGCACCGGCGGCCGGCGTCGCCGCGGCCTTGTCGCCTGGCGACTTGGCGTCCACCGGCTTGAGCTGCGGCTCCTCCCAGGGGTCCACCTTCTGCAAGGGTTCGGCGGGCGACGGCGCCGCACCGACGAAAGTCTTCTCGATCACGGGCGGGCCTTCCGCCAGCGCGGGATGCACGGCGTCGTCGCGCGTGACGTCGGCCAGTCGCGTCCGCGACCGCAGGATCGAGCGCTCGCCCGCATCGGCCGAGTTCGGCGCCGGCGGCAGCGCGCTGCCCGGCGGCACCGCGGTCGGCGCGCCCAGGGCCGGCTGCGGATTGGGCGTCAAGATGCTCGATCCGGTCGAAGTGCGGATGAGCAGCGGCACGAAGCTGTGCAGATCGCCCCCTTCGCCGGCGATGCCGACCGCGTAGTCGGCGATCTGGCCGTTGTAGCTCTCGACTTCGTGGACGAAGCTCTGCCGGGCCGCCCGATAGAGGTCGAGGTGCAGCAGCACGTCGCGCCCCTCGGCCTGTCCGCGCGTGTAGGCCGTCGTCATGGCGTCCAGGGCCTCGCGGGCGCTGCGCACGGCCTCGGCCCGCAGCTCGATCGCACGCTGCCGCAGCGGCAGCGTGCGATGGATGAGGTGCAAATTGGGCGGCGGCTGGCGGCCGGTGAACAGCCGCTCGAACTCCGTGCGGTAGCCGCCGACGTGCGGCGCGTCGGCGCACATCGGCTCGAGCTGCGGATCGCCCAGGTAGCTGGCCAGGCGATGCCGCGTTTCGGTCGCCACCAGCTCGGCCTCTTGCAGTTGGGCCTGCACCGAGGCCAGGGCCGCGGCCAGCTCGGCGCCCGCTCCGCCGCCGGAGCGCGCCCCGTCGGCAAGCTGCTTCAGCCGCTGCTCGGCGTCGAGCCAGATGTAGTAGTCGGCCGTGGCGGTCGAGGCAGCCCAATAGGCCTTCGCCGTTTCGGCCCGCGCCACGCGGCCGGCCGAGCGAGCCAGCGCGTCGAAGAGGGCCACGCTCTGGCCGGTGAGAGACTCGCCCGGCGGCGGATTGAGCGCCTCGGCCAGCACGCTCTTGGCCAGCGTGCCCGGTTCTTCGTGACGCACCGGCGCCAGCGGTCCGGAGATCGGCGGCTCGGGCGCCAGGTCGCGGCGCGGCGGGGGCGGGGCGGGCGTCGGCGACGGTTCGGGCGCGCCGCGCCGAGTCTCGGGGGCTGGTGGCAGGGCGTCATCCTTGATCCGCAAGGGGGGCACGAACTTGCCCGCGCCGCTGGACGGAACGCCGCTGACGCCGGAGCGGCTCGCCCCGGGCGTCGGTCCGCTGGGGAAGTCGAACGAATTGTTCGTGGGTTGTCCGGCGGGCGTGTTCATCGGGAAAGAACTGCCGCCAGCCCCGGAATTCGGTGTCGCACTATTGAACGAGCCGAAGGGAGGCCGTGAGCTGCTATCGCCCGTTGGGCCAGTGCCTCCGCGCTGACCGAAGGGAGACGACCCCGAGGCTGGCTTCGAATCGCCCAACGGTGGCTTGGCTCCGCTGGTGGCGGGACGGCTAGGCACCTGGGCGGGCGACGAGCCGAGCCTGGGCGGAACGCCCGTCGGCGCCGCCGGCATTTGGGCCATGATCGCCCACGACAAGAGCAGCGAGGCAGCATCCATCCGTGCGGACCTCTGGAAGGCGAGACGTTGTGCGAGCTTCCCTGTGCGGCGAGCTTCCCTGTGCCGCAACTGCGCGCGATCGAAGCGTCGGACGCTGACAGCGGCGTGCGAGCAAGGCTACCGCCAGCCAGCGCAGAAGAGCGGCGTAGAGTCACAAATCGCCCGATGCCGGTCAATCGAGAAACGCGAAGAAAGCAGTGGGTGCAAAGCAGCCCGGCTGCTAGGAAGCAGCCGGGCTGCTGGCGTGCCTCGAAGCAACCACCCACCTGCACTTCACGGCTTGTCGAAGGCCCGGCCAGGGAGCACAATCTTCCTTCCTCACTGCTATCGGTGCGAGAGAAGACGACATGACCAATTTCATCCAGCAGCAAGACCCCGAGGTCTGGTCGGCCATCGAGCGTGAGATCCACCGTCAAGAAGACGGCTTGGAGATGATCGCCAGCGAGAACTACACCAGCCCGGCCGTAATGCAGGCTGTCGGCAGCGTGCTGACGAACAAATACGCCGAAGGCTATCCAGGCCGGCGATACTACGGCGGCTGCGAGTTCGTGGACGTGGTCGAGGACCTGGCCCGCGACCGCGTCAAGCAGCTCTTCGGCGGCAGCAATGCCAGCGACCTCCATGCTAACGTGCAGCCGCACTCCGGCAGCCAGGCCAACTTGGCGGTCTACCTGACCGCGGTCGAGCCGGGCGATACGGTGCTGGGGCTCGACCTGGCCCACGGCGGGCACCTGACGCACGGCATGAAGCTGAACATCTCCGGCCGGCTCTATCACTTCCATAGCTACGGTGTGACGCGCGACACCCACCGCATCGACTTCGACCAGGTGGCCCGGCTAGCCCGCGAGCATCGGCCGAAGCTGATCGTCGCCGGGGCGAGTGCCTATCCCCGCGAGATCCCGCATGGCCGCTTCGCCGAGATCGCCCGCGAGGTGGGGGCCAAGCTCTTCGTCGATATGGCCCACTACGCCGGCCTGGTGGCCGCCGGCCTGCACGACAACCCGGTGGGCGTGGCCGATTTTGTGACCAGCACCACGCACAAGACGCTCCGCGGCCCGCGGGCCGGCGTGATCCTTTGCCGCAGCCAGTACGCCAAGGATGTGGACCGCAACATCTTCCCCGGCATCCAGGGCGGGCCGCTGATGCACGTGATCGCCGCCAAGGCGGTGGCGTTCAAGGAAGCGCTGGGACCGGACTTCAAAGGCTACCAGCAGCAGGTGCTCGCTAATGCGAAGACGCTGGCGCGAGGGCTGCAGCAGCGGGGG
>JBGQHD010000695.1:0-3657 GCA_041497795.1 Planctomycetia bacterium | reverse complement strand
GACTCGGAGAGTCAGGCTACAAAAAAATTACGCCCTCTCTGGGAGAGGGAGTTCTTCCCTTGCCCTCAGGCCGGCTTCGGCGGCGGCTCCAGCACCGGCCCGAGCAGGCCTTGCAGGCATTCCACGTACCGGGTCCATTGCAGGGCGTCGTGCCGCAGGCGGCGGCGGCCGGCGGCGGTCAGCTCGTACCACTTGCGGCGGCGGCCGGTGGCGTCGTCCCAGCGGCTGCGGATCAGCTTGCCGGCCTCCAGCCGGTGCAGCAGCGGGTAAAGCGTGCCGGCCTGGAGCTTCACCTGCCCCGTGCTGGCCAGGGCGATCCGCCGCTGGATCAGGTAGCCGTATTTGGGCTCGTCCACCAGGGCCGAGAGGATCATCAGATCCAGGCTCCCCCGCAGCAGCTCTCGTGGCAAGGCAGTCATCCTTCAGCCGATTCCTGGACCGCGTCGTGGGGCCGGTGTCGTGGGCTCCGATACGTAGTGCATCTATATATAGCGACGCTATATATTGTGTCAAGCAGCCGCAGCGGATTTTCGGAGGGGCTGGTCTTTCCTGCGCTATTTCTTGTCCAGCGTCTCCGCGAGCCGCTTCTTCAACTCCGCCAGCGTGGCCACATACCCTCGGCACCCCTCCCTCCCTCCCTCCCTCCCTCGCTTGCGCGCTTGCGCGTCGGGCTAGTGCTGCGACTGGCCGAGCGTCGCCAACATCACGCGAGCTACCTGCGCAGGGCTTTCGGCGGCGACGATCACTTGCCCGACAGCCACGCGGCGAATACCCGTATCCAGCACTTCCCGCAGGTTCTCCCGCGTAATTCCGCCGATGGCGAAGGCCGGCAGCGTGATTTCGGCCGCTGCTTCACGAAGGAAATCGAGGCCTGGGAAGCGATTGAACGGTTTCGTGCCGGAGGGAAAGGTGGGTCCTAGCCCCAGGTAGTCGGCCCCGTCCAGCACGGCCTGCCTGACCTGCTCCATGCTATGCGTGGAGACGCCGATCAGCATGTCGGGACCGATGATTTGCCGCGCGTCTTTGACCGTCAGCTCTTCCTGGCCGAGGTGCACGCCATCCGCTTCGGCCAGAACGGCCAGATCGGGCCGATCGTTGATGACGAAGAGCGTTGGCGTGCCACGGGTCAGCTCCCGCAGCCGCCGCGCCCGCGCGAGCAGGTCGCGATCATCGAGCCGCTTGTCGCGGAGCTGCAGCACGTGCACGCCGGCCGCGATGAGCTGCGCGGCCAACGCCTCGAATTGCTCGAGTGTCTCTCGTCCGTCAACGAGCACGTACAACCGGGCCTGGCCGAGCCGGGCATGGCTGCGCTCCGCGAGGTGCGCGGCGCGCTCCAGCGTGTACGAGCGGTAGCGAAGCTGTTCCAATTCGGCCGAGAACTGAGGATCGACCAGCTTTCCGAATTCGGCCAGGCTGCGCAAGGCCTCTTGCAGCCGCTTAAAGCTGGCGGCGGCCACGGCGGATGGATCGCGTCGCGAGGTTTCCGCGTCGGTGGTCACGGTCGTGCCAACGTCGGCCACAGTGTCGCGGCAGGCGAGCCATTGTGCGGTCGGCAAGCGAGCCAGCGCGGCGGTGAGGTCATGGCGAAGCTGCTTCAGCTCACGCATGAGGAACCGGTCATCGCGCACGAAGCGGGCGTAGTCTTCGACAACGCGCAGCCCTTCGCGGGCGCGATTGGCCGCGGCATCCAGCAGCCGCAGCGTGGACGCATCGGGATGCGCTCCGTCGGACGGACTGTCAGTCCGTCCGACCAGGGCCGCTCTTTTATCGGGCGGGCAGTTGGTCGGCTCCAATCGCGGCGCTTGCTGGTCGGACGGATTGGAAATCCGTCCTACTTCGGCGGCGGCGGCAGCGCCGTTGGCCTCGGCGTCCGGCATCGGCACGGTCTCGCGAGAAACGCCGTACAGCGTCTCGATTTCCCGCGCCAGGGCGTCCGGATCAAGCCCTTGCTCCCGCAGCCACAGAGCGACTTCCTCGTCGCCGCTCGTAAGGCCCAGCAGCAGATGCTCGGTGGCCACGGTGAGCGAAGGTCCCTGGGTCGGCAGGCGCGCCAGCGCGTTCACGACACAATGACGGAGCGTTGCGGGCAAACGCGGCTCATTGGCGTCCGGCAGCGCCGCCCGGCCGCGGCGGCGTTTCAGTTGGGGCCACCGCCGCCGGACCGTTGCCGGCGTCACGCCGTGACGGGCCAACATCGCCGCCGCGCGACATTCGCTCTCGGAGAGCAGGCCCAGCAGCACCTCCGGCAGGCCAAGCTGATCGCCGCCCGACGCGCCGCGCCAGCGCGCGGCAGCCGCCAGCGCTCGTTCCACCGCAGGTGTCAATTCAGGCCGCATGCCTCTATTGTTTCCATCGGCGGCGATCACTGCAAAGTGAATGCAGTCGGTCGGCGGCGCGATCAGCAGCCCGGCTGCTCCAAGCAGCCGGGCTGCTAGTGGAGAGTCCGAGAATGCGGCGTGGCGAATTATCGCCGCGGGCGCAAAGTCGAACCCTGACAACGCCTATGCGGTTGGCGTCGGCCTTATCGCCGTAACCTGCGGTGCCGTTTTCACTTGCCTTGCTCGGTCACATTCTAGGGGGTAGAATTCCGCAGCCTGTTTCACGATGGCTTGCGCGGTCTCGTTCCGACAGGCCTTGTCGTTGGACACGTCCTCCAGAATACTTACGGTAGGAACGAGGCTGAGGCAGGACGCGGGTGAAGCGTAGTGCGGAACCTTCGCCCTGCACATCAAGGTAAGGCGGGTCGCCAATCCGGCTTACTCAACCAAGGATAGAGACTGCCATGTACGAACGCTTCACCGACCGTGCCCGCAAGGTCATGCAGTTGGCCAACCAAGAGGCGCAGCGGTTCAACCACGAATACATCGGCACCGAGCACCTGCTGCTGGGCCTGATCAAGGAAGGCAGCGGCGTGGCGGCCAACGTGCTGAAGAACCTGGACGTGGACCTCCGCAAGATCCGCCTGGAGGTCGAGAAGCTCGTCCAGAGCGGCCCCGACATGGTCACGATGGGCAAGCTGCCGCACACCCCGCGGGCCAAGAAGGTCATCGAATACGCGATGGAAGAGGCCCGCAACCTCAACCACAACTACGTCGGCACCGAGCACGTGCTGCTGGGCCTCTTGCGTGAGCAAGAAGGCGTGGCCGCCCAGGTGCTGATGAACCTCGGCCTGAAGCTCGAAGACGTGCGCGAAGAGGTGCTGAACCTGCTCGGGCACGGGATGGAAGGGGCCGAAGGGGGCGAGCGCGGCACCGGCGGTGGTGGCGGCGGCGAGGGTAAAGGCGGCGAACAAACCAAGAGCGGCAAGTCGAAGACGCCGGCCCTCGACAGCTTCGGCCGCGACCTGACCGAGCTGGCCAAGCAGAAGAAGCTCGACCCGGTGATTGGCCGCGAGCGCGAGATCGAGCGGGCCACCCAAATCCTCTGCCGCCGCACAAAGAATAACCCCGTGCTGCTCGGCGAGGCGGGCGTCGGCAAGACGGCGATCGTCGAGGGCCTGGCGCAGAAGATCGTGTACGGCGACGTCCCCCACTTCCTCGCCGACAAGCGCATCCTGGCCCTCGACATCTCGCTGATCGTCGCGGGCACGAAATACCGCGGTCAGTTCGAAGAGCGCCTCAAGGCGATCATGAAGGAGCTGACCGACAACCCGAACAT
>JBGQHD010000694.1:0-3657 GCA_041497795.1 Planctomycetia bacterium | reverse complement strand
TCTGGCGAGTTCAGCTACCGTACCGCACATTGAGCTACCGCGCAGCGGCCGCGTCGCGCACGCGGTTCGCCAGCGCCTGCATGATGATCGGCGCCGCCTCGGGGCCGACGCTGTTGATCTCGCCGTATTGGGCCTTCTTGCGGCCGTAACAAAACGGCGCTTCCTGGTCCCATTGCCGCTTGGGAATGATGTAGCCGATTTCGTCGTTCGCCAGGCCCAACAGCAGCGTCTTCTTGCCCGGCAGGCTGCTCATCACCGGCTTTTCCAGCGGCGCATCGGGATAGTCGGCCCCCGGATCGACCGGATCCTGATATTTGCCATAGACCAGCTCCGGGTAGATTTCTCCGGGGATGCAGGCCACGTGCAGCTCGCCCAGCCGGAGGTACGCCACCTCGGTCTCGACGGCCATCGTCTTGTTGGGCACTTCTTTGTCGGCCCGCTCGCCGAGCTTCTCGAAATCGCCGGTCCACACCCGCCCGTCGCGCTGGATGACCCCCAGCGACCGGGCCAGCCGATAGATGGAGTTGCTGAGCGGCACGGCCACCGGCTTGGCGTAAGCGGCCAGCGGCGTCAGGCGCAGCGGCTCGGTCCGCTCGATCGCCTGGCTCGCCAGCCGGCCGACCGCTTGCCCGTAGGCGATGGAGTACGGGAAGTCGCCGTCGCGGAGCAGTTTGCCGCCGTCGTCCTTGACCACTCCCGCGGGCGGGGCCATCAGGCCGCCGACCGTGCCGGAGAAATAGGCGACGGGGACGTCGTATTTCTTCTTCAGCCACTCGACGGTGGCGGCGGGAAAGTCGGCCGTGAGCAGCTTGTTCTTCGAACCCATGGCTTCGGGGTGGCAGTTCCATTGGACGAGGACGCCCATCAGGGGGCTTACGCCCCCCGCTCGCCGGCCATCGCCCGCTCGCCGGAATGTGACCACGCGTAGCACGCCGTCGTAGACTTTCGGCAGACGGCTATCGCCGAGCAGCTTTTCGTCCTCGGCCGTGCCGTAGGCGGCTTCGGCCGGCGCAAGCCGCTTCGTCGCGTCTTCCACCAGCGTGACGACGCGGTCCTCGACGAGCTTGAGATAAGCCGGGTTCACGCCGCTCGTGAAGGGATTGCTCCCCCAAATGCCGACCACGTCCGGCCCTTCGTGATTGTGCGTGCTGGAGACCATCGCATAGGAGATGCCCTTCAGCCGCTCGCGAATCCGCAGCACGTTGGGATACTGCAAGCCGACGAGATCGACCGACACCAGCGCGAACTTCCGCTGCCCGTCGTCGAGCACCACGGCGCGAGCCATCAAGGGGTCGTGCACGCCGGTCGCCGCCCGGCCGTGGGCAAAGCCGGCCATCCAGACCGGCTGCTGGCCTTCGCCGACCGCCGGCGTGATGTCGGCCTCGCCAAACGCGACGCGGAGCGGCTCGGCAGCAGCAGCTGAGGCGGCCGAAAGCGCGAGAAAGGCCACCAGCGGCCGGATGGACTGCGGGCAAAGATGATTCATCCGCATGCGTGTTCCTCACGAAGACCGGTGACCGCGTCGAGCAGCGGATTATAGCCCGCGGCAAGCACGGTTCACATGAACCCGACGCGCAACGCATCAAATTCGAGTGAATTCGACGGCATGATGTTGACAGCCGTACACTACTCGATAGAATCTATACACCAGTACACAACCAGCCTGGGGAGAACCGTAATCTTAATCCGAGAGATAACCGCCATGCTCATCCCCTTCTCTTGCCCGCACGAAAGACCAACTGACCGCTACGAAGGAGCCGTACTGCGTATGGATCAAATCTTGCCCGAGGTGCTAGCACGGCTCGGGCTGACGCAAGACCTGGCGCAGCAGCGGGATGCGGCACTTCCCCGGCCGCGGAGGCCCGCCGTGGGTCGGCCTTCCCGCGCACCGCGGCGCGAACTCGTGGCTCCATAGGTGCGTAGAATTCTGTTGTCGAAGTGCTGTAACAGTTCGCTGGCTGTTGCGCTGATGCAGCGACTCCCTCAATGGCTGCCCGCAGCGGTGCGAGCTGAGACGTTAACGGACCGCTTCCTTGTTCATGGAGGACCTGGCCATGCTCGTTCTTTCGCGCAAACCACAGCAAGCCATCCGGATCGGCGACAATGTCTGGATCACCATTGTGGAGATCAAGCGCGGTGTAGTGCGACTGGGCATCGACGCGCCACGGGAAGTCCCGGTGATGCGCGCCGAGCTGCTGGAGGGGAACAGGGCGCCCAAGGCCGAGGCAGCCTGAGCTATTTCGCCGCTGACTCTAGCACAATCCTATTTCCTATTTCTTGTCCAGTGTCTCGGCGAGCCGCCTCTTCAACTCCGCCACCGTGTCGGCGTGCTTCGGATCGCTCGCCAGGTTCTTTGCTTCCTTCGGGTCCGCGTCCAAGTCGTAGAGCTGCACGCCGTGGCGGCCGCCGTCCCACTCGGTGTAGCGGTAGCGCTCCGTGCGCAGGCTGTAGCCGGTGTATTCGGCGGCCCCCTTCGTGCCGCCGCCGCGGCGGACTTGGGTGAGCGCCGCCGCTTTGCCCGGCGCCATGGGGTCGTCGAGCAGCGGACGCAGGCTGCGACCGTCGAGCGTCGTGGGCGCCGGCAGGCCACACAGGTCGGCCAGCGTGGGGTAGAGATCGATCAGCTCGACCAGCCGCGGCGACGACTTGCCCTGCGCCTTCATGCCCGGGGCGGCGATGATCATCGGCACGCGGGCCGAGCCTTCGAAGATGCTCATCTTCTGCCACAGGCCATGCTCGCCGAGATGGTAGCCGTGGTCGCTGGTCATGACGATCACGGTGCTGTCGGCCAGTCCCATGCGCTCCACGGCGCCCACCACCTTGCCGACCTGGGCATCCATGAACGTCGTGGCGGCATAGTAGGCCTGGATCGCCTCGCGCCGCTGGTCGTCGGTCATCTTGTCTTGTTCCGGCTTGCTGCTGAGAAACGCGGCGGCGGGAACGCCGGCGGCGCTCGCGGCGACCGTCGGGAGTTTGATTTCGTCAGCGGGGTACATCTCGAAGTACTTCTTGGGCGCCACGTACGGCGTGTGCGGCCGATAGAAACCAACGGCCAGGAAGAACGGCCGGTCGTCCTTCGGACGCTCCCGGAGCAGCTTGATCGCCGCGGCGGCGCCGATGGCGTCGGTCTGCTCCTCGTCCGCGCCGTCGGCGGCCAGCCAACTGAGCGTGCCGCCGAATTGCCCCTTCACGAGGCTGAAGATTTTTTCTTCGTCGTCCTTGTCACGTCCGCGGGGGTTGATGCGCTTCTCCCAGGAGGGGGCGTCGTCCAGCCCGTCCGTGCCGATTTGGTTCGGCACGCCGTAATGGTAGAGCTTGCCCACGCGGACCACGTAATAGCCGTGATTGCGGAAGAGCTGCGGCAGCGTCACCGCGTCGGGCACGTTTTTGCGGAAGTGCACGGCGTTGTCTTGCACGCGCGTGTGGTCGGGCCGCAGGCCGGTGAGGAACGACGCCCGGCTGGGATTGCAGAGCGGATATTGGCAATACGCGCGATCGAACCGCACGCCGCGGGCGGCCAGGCGGTCGATGTTGGGCGACTTGACCAGCGGATGCCCGTAGCAGCCCAGGCCGGTGTTGAGGTCGTCGGCGATGAGGAACAGCACGTTGAGCTTTTTGGCGGGCTTACCCGGCTCGGCCGCACGCAGAGGGCCGATT
>JBGQHD010000693.1:0-3659 GCA_041497795.1 Planctomycetia bacterium | reverse complement strand
CATGCTGCATCTCCCGTAGGTCGGAGGCCTCCACGGCGCAGTGCGCGGCTCGAAACCGGATGTCGGCGCAGACCTCTTGGATGTCGGGATATCCTACCCGAGAGGAGCACGTTTCCCTACGGGGGTCGAGCTGATTTGGTTCTTCTTCGGCGAGTTAAGAGCAGGGGGGTTTCTGGTATCATGCCCTGCCCAAAGCCGCTTCAAACGTCCCTGAATTCGCCTCGCGATGGCGTCCTCCACCAAGCCTGCCTGGCAATTGCCGCGCGGCATGACCCGCGGGCTGTGGGATTACTTGAATGCGCCGCACATTGCCGACGATTACGACGACTACTTCGCCTACAACACGCTGTTCGAGTTCGACCTGTCGGTGCTGCGGAGGCATTTCACGCGGCCCGGCACGCTCATCGACCTGGGTTGTGGCACCGGGCGACTGCTGTTGCCGTTCGCGCGAGAGGGATTCCATTGCGTCGGCGTGGACCTGTCGGCCCACATGCTACGCGTCGTCGAGCGGAAGGCCGCGGCGGGCGGCGTGTGCGTGGACCGGCTGCTGGCCAACATGACCGAGCTGGAGTGCCTGGCCGACGCCTCGGCCGACTATTGCATCTGCATGTTCAGCACGCTGGGCATGATCCGCGGCCGCGAGAACCGCCAGCGCGTGCTGCGACACGTCCGGCGGATCGTCAAGCCCGGCGGTCGGTTCGTGATGCACGCGCACAACGTCTGGTACTACCTGACCGACCCGCTAGCCCGGCGTTGGCTCGGCACGCATCTCTGGGACGTTTTCGTGCGGCGGCGGGCCGAGTTGGGCGACCGCTTCTTCGATTATCGGGGCGTGCCCAACATGTTCCTGCACGTCTTCAGCCGGCGCGAGTTGAGCGGCGCGTTGAGACGGGCCGGCTTTCGCGTTCACGAGCTGATTCCCTTGGACCCGGAGCGCCGCGACGCGCTTCGCCGCCCGTGGCTGCTGGGCGGGATGCGGGCCAATGGATGGATCGCGGTTTGCGGGTGACCGGTCACGTGGTCGGGTCACTCCGTGACCCGAATTCCGGTCACGGAGTGACCGGACCACAGACCGTGACCGGGCGCCAGCGTGGCCGGCGTGGCTGGCGGCCTCAAATTCGGCTTAAGTCGCGGAACTCGCACAGCCGACATATTCGCTACGGCCCCCACCGATCGGCAAACCTTGCGCGATGGGTCGGCCCGCTCATCAAAGCCAGCAATCCATAAGGAGGGTGAGATGGACCGTGTGGTGATCCTGGGCCTCATTGCGGCCTTGAGCGGCGCTTCCGCCTCGCAGGCGTTTGGCCAACTCAGACCGTTTGGCCCTGCTGCCGCGCCGACGGCCGACCTGCCGGGCGCCAGCATTCACAGCGTCGGGCCGCTCAGTGGAGCGCCGCTGCAGCCGCTGCCGCAACTGCCGGCCGGCCTCGGCGCGACTCCGCTGCCGGTTCGCCCCTCGCCGGTCATGCCCTTGCCGGCTCCTGGCTTCGTCGGCCCCAGCTCGTTTGACGCGGGCGGGCCGCTGGGCACGGGGTCGCTGGCCGACATGCCGCTGCCCGATCAGGCCGTGGGTCCGTTCCAGCACGACTTTCTCCAGCCGGGGCCTGCCGGCGGCGTTCCGCAAACGTATGTCTCACCCAACCCGACCCCCAGGGCGCCGCAGAACCTCGGCCTCTACCGGCCGTCGATTCCCGAGGGCATCGAGGCCCGCAAGCTCTCGCCGCTCCCTTCGGTGAGCGTCCGCGAGTACCCCTACCTTCGCCGCGGCCAGGCGACCGACAGGTTCATCACGCCGCCGGGCATGGAGATGCCCGAGGCCGTCGGCCCGACGAGCAGCACACTGACTTGGAGCGATCGGCTGCGGAACTTGTTCGATCCGCTGGGCGTGCTGCCGTTGCCGTAGATGGCCGTGCCGGGTCACGCGCGGATCTGCGAGTAGCTGAACTCGCCAGAGTTCAGTCGTCCGAAGTCTGGCGACTTTGGCTACTCGATGAACGCAGGTGACACAGAGTGGCGGACAGGAGTGTCCGCCTTACGCGCCGTGCAGCTTGCCTTTGACCTGCTGGTAGCGCTCGTTGTTGCCGGTCTCGGTGTACCGGTCCATGGCGGCCAGGTAGGCCTGATGCGATTCTTCGCTGCGGCCGAGGTCCTTCAGGCGGTCGCCGGCCAGTTGCAGGATGTCGGCCTGGAAGTCGTCGCGCAGCTCGGCGACGGTGCGGTCCCACTTGCGAGTGAAGAAGCAGCCGAGCGTGGCCAGCTCCTCGCGCACGGCCCCGAGCTGCTTGGCCCGGTCGTGGCGGCCCTGCCGCACGCGGAGGAAATAGACTTCGGCCGCCTCTTGATACGCACCGGCCGCGCAGCCGTGGAAAACCACGAGCAGCGCTGGCCGCAGATCGGCCAGCGTTTCGGCTGACTTTCGGACCAGCGGACGCAGGCGAGCCAGCAATCGCTGCTGGGCCTCCACCCAGCTCTGCGTGAAACGGCGGCGCAACTGGTCGGCCAGGTGCTGCCGCACGACCGGCAGCGTGTCGAGCGCCGGGCCGGGGTAATACGGCCAACCGGAACCGGCCGTCTCGAAGACCAGGCCACTTTGCTGGAGACGGCTGACGGCGCGCTGCCAATCGTCGGGATGATCGATGCCGTCGGTGATCTCGGGAATTCGCTCCTCGCGGACGAAGTCCTCCAGCAGCCCGCGCTCCGTAGGGCCGGCAAAGAGCGACAGCACGCGCAGCACGGCCAGGTCGGGCGAATGGGCGAACCAGTCGTCGTAGGCCTCCATCGCCCGGCGGACGCGGCCGCCCCACTCCGGCTTGGTGTCCGCCAGGTTGACGCGGTCGCGCCGCCGCACGTCGCCGAAGTGCACGCTGCGCAGCTCGTTCCCCAGCACGGCCAGCGAGAGTGCGTGGCCCCGCACCTCGGCCGCGGCCTGGCGCATGTCGTCGTCGGTTCCCTGCACGCGCAGCTCTTTGAGCAGGCTTACGCCTTCCGCGGGGCCCAACTCGCCGACCGGGATTTCCTGGTACGTCTCGTCGTGCCGCTCGGCGAGGTCCTTGATCGGCTCGCGCGAAGTCACGACGCACAGGCTCGGCCCGCTGCCGGCCGGTTGTGCGTGCGCCAGATGCTGCAGCGAGAGCAAGAAGTCGCGCACGCCCTTGGCCGCGCCGTCGGTCCGCAGCCAGCCGGTTTGCCCGGCCGCCGGCTGCTGCACGGCCTCCAGGCCGTCCAGCACGATCAGCGTCTTGGCCGCGCACACGGCCGCGGCCAGCCGCTCCCCATATTCATGCGCCGGGCAGCGGCTCAGGTCTTGGCCGAACTTGGCCAGCGCGGTGCGGAAGAAGGCTTCTGGCTCGCCGCCGTTGGGGTCGGTGAACGACCAGGCCAGCACGCGCCGCGCTCCTTTGTAATTCTCCTTCTTGAGCCGCTTGAGCCACTGGTTGACCAGGGCCGTCTTGCCCGCCCCGGCATAGCCCACGATGCCCACGATCCGCACCGGCGGCGGGGCGGTCCAGGCGCCGTCGAGCTGGGTCAGCTCCGCGCGCCGGCCGACGAACGGCTCCCCTGTCGTCGGCATCCAGCGATCGGTCTCGACGACTTCGGGACCTATGTCCGAGGCTTTGGACGTCGATCCGCCGCCGCTCCCGCCGATGCCGCCCAGCGTT
>JBGQHD010000692.1:0-3663 GCA_041497795.1 Planctomycetia bacterium | reverse complement strand
CCAGTTGCTGGCGTGTTGTGCTTCGTCACTCGTGATCGCGGCCGCCGCCGCGAGCAGCTTCGGCCAAGCACAGGACGACCCGGGGCTCGAGCAGCCGATCCGCCAGGCGGCGACCTTTCTCGAAGCGCTTGCGGAAAAGAGCGTGGACGAACCGTACAACACGCTGCTCGAGAACAGTCCGCTGGCAAAAGACCAGGACCGGGTGAAGAAAGTCATCGGCGACACGAAGAAACTCTTCGCCCAGGGAAGCCCCTACGGCAAGCCGCGCACCGAAGAGCCGATCGAGCGCGTAAAGGCCCAGCGCGTCGGCAAAGACCTGGCGATCCTGCGTTACCTCTACAAGTTCGACCAGCTCCCCGTAGTCTGGCATTTCAGCTTCTACAAAACCAACGGCAAGTGGGTGCTGGTCGGCGTGCGGTTCGATCACGAATACGAGCTGCTGGCGGAGTGAGGGGATGAGAGCGTGACCGGGTGAGCACCGTCTTCGTGGACAATCTCCTTCCGCCGATGGGCAGCGAGCGTCAAGGTCCGGCCATGAGCAGTTTGAGCAGCCACATTTCTTGGAAATCTGCGGAGATACTCCGCGTCGCTTCGCAGTCGAAGCCCGCATCGGCGTAGAGTTTGTCAGGATGCGTGCGTGGACGCCCCGGCTTGCCGCCCACGGCAGGAAACGACGTGACGGCGGGCAGAATCTCCAAGTGATCGCTACGGTTGGCAGGCACCGCTCGAATCACCAGCGGCACGCCGTCGCGATCGACCAACAGCGTGTATTTCGTCCCTTTTTTGCGGCGATCGACAGGACTGGGACCGGTTGCGTCGCCGCCACCGAAGGCGCGCACCTTTGAAACGGACAAGGGCAGCCATGGTAACTCTTCGGTCGCTGAGGAACAGGAAAAGAGCTTCCCGCTTAACAACCGCGGTTGGGCGCTCAAGACTAGCCTAGCTCATGCCAAGGCCCTACGAGCTGTTTGGCCAATGACGATTCTCCGGATTTGTCGAGGTTCCAGATGGGCAGCTCTGGTGCGTTGGCGGCGTTTTCTGGTAGCGTTGAGGCAATCAGTACCGTCATCGTGGAGCCTCAGAATGCGTCGGCAATTCACGCTCGAATATTGGCCAGACGGCCCGTGGTGCGTTGGCCGCCTGCTGGAAGTCCCGGGCGTTTTCAGCCAAGCGAAGACGCCGAAAGAGCTGCAGGAGAACATTCAAGAGGCGTACGAGTTGATGGTGACCCAGGAACGACCCGCTCCCCCGGTTGCGGCGAAGCGCCGGGAAGTGGAGTGGGAGGTGTGAAGCGTCAGGAGTTCATCCGCGAGTTGGAGCGGGCGGGCTGCGATTGGGGCGTCCCCAATCCCAAATACGGTCCGTGAGACGGCGCCGTGACTGCGCCGTTGCCGTGCGGAATCGACCGTACTCGCGCCAGGCAATGTGTGGCCGGCCGCATCCGTTGCGTACCGAAGCCTTCCGTATCTGTCACACGCGCCGACGCTGAACGTCAGCCGCCCGCGCGTGCAAACGTCGGCCACAACGAGTGTTACGTCATCCACCGCCTCACGCGTGCGAGCGCCTGGCGCACAAAAACACGTTCGGCGCCGTGGAGCCAACGCGGACAAACATCATTCGCGTCGTGTCACGGCGCGCGGTAGATTGATCCTCGCCCGTCGCGGCGGCCGCGCTGGGGCTGCGCCTTCGTCGGCCTTGCTCGCCTTGCCGCTCGCGCCTGACGCGAGGCTCGCTGTAGGCGAAATTCGCTCGAGGCGATCGCGCGAATCAACGCGAAAGCTTCTCGACCGGCGCGAGGTACGGTATCTTGGAATCGTTGGCGAGCGCGGTCATCGGGCGAGCGTGACTCGTCTCACCACGCCGGACGAGCGAGCTTCGCCAGGGAACAGGCAAGAGACATCACCTCGGAACGCGCCATGTACGACACCCTGCTGTGTCGCGGCGGCTGGCTGCTCGTGGCGACGGCGCTGCTGGGCTGTGGGGCCCAGAAATCTACTGAGAGTCCGTCGCAGCAGCAGCCGGCCAAGACCACCACCATTGCGGCGACGCCCGGACCGTCGGTCTCGCCGAGCACGCCGCAGCCGACGCCTTCGCAGAAGACGGAATCGCCGCCCCGGCAGAAGAACGAAGCGAAGACCGAGCCGCCGAGCACCGCTGAGGAAAAGCGGCCTGCCAACAAGCCGAAGCGGTTCCCTTCCGGCAGCTCCGGCCGGACGTTTGCCGACGAGATGCGGGCCATCGAGGCCGAAGAACAAGACTTGCGAAAGCGGCGCCCTCAGCTCGCTCGCCCGCGGCTGCTCGACGACGAACGGCTGCGGGCCGGCGGGCTGCGCAAGCTGGCCGGCAAGCACCTCACGCTGTACACCGATCTGCCCTCGAAGCCGGCCATCGACGAACTGCCGCAGGTCTTCGACCAGGCCTACCCGCAGTGGTGCGAGTTCTTCCGCGTGGACCCCAATCAGTCGCCGCCGTGGCACATGCGCGGCTTCCTGATGGGCCAGAAAAGCCGCAGGAAGTTCCAGGACCTGGACGTGATCCCGCCGCAGGTGCCCGACTTCCAGGCCGGCTACATGCTGAACTACGAGTTCTTCATGTACGAGCAGCCGAGCGATTACTACCGCCGGCACTTGTTGCTGCACGAGGGGACGCACGGCTTCATGTGGACCATGCTGGGGCCGTGCACGTCGCCGTGGTACGCCGAGGGGACGGCCGAGCTGCTGGGCTCGCATCTCTGGGCAAAGGGCAAGCTCACCCTGCGGCAGTTTCCCCGCAGCCGCGAAGAGACCGCCTACCACGGCCGCATCAAGCTGGTCAAGGAGTGCTTCGCCGAGCTGCGGGCCGCCACATTGAACGAGATCGTCGCCGCGCCCTTCAACCTGCACGAGGGCGCCGCGCCGGACAAGGAACGCCAGGAAGGGTACGCCTGGTGCTGGGCGTCGTCGGCGTTCCTCGACGGTCATCGCCGCTACCGCGAGCGGTTCAACCTGCTGTGCAGCAAGATGCGCGAGAAGGGTGAGATCCCGGGGACTTTCCGCATCTGGTACGAAACCGACTGGGACGACCTGATGGAAGAGTGGCAGGTCTTCGTGAGCGGATTGGAATACGGTTATGACCTGGAGCGCAATGAGATCGCCTTCGCCCGCGGCGCGCCCCTGCCCGCCGGCGGGACGAGCGTTTCGGTGCGCGCCGACCACGGCTGGCAGAGCGCCCAGGTGACGCTCGAGGCCGGCAAGACCTACGAGCTGACGGCCGCCGGCCGCGTGGTGCTAGGCGAAGTCGTGCTGGCGGAGAAACCCAAGGCCTTGGAGAGCGAAGCGGGCGGCATCACAATCCGCTACCACCACGGCGTGCCGCTGGGTGCGCTGGTGGCCGCGGTGCGGATCGAGAAGGAAGAACGCGAGCGGCTGATGTCGCGGGCTCAGGGGGAGCAAGCGAAGCTGAGCGAGGAAGAGGTCGCCGCGCTGCGGGTCAGTGCATTCTTGCGGCCGATTGTGGTTGGCCGAGCCGCCAAAATTGCGCCAATGTTCCCCGGCACGCTGTATCTGAAGATCAACGACTCGGCCGCGGAATTGGCGGATAACACGGGCGAGCTAAAGGTGCGCGTGGCGCCAGCGGGACCCTAACAACGGCCCAAGGTTCATCCATGGTGATCGCCAAAGTGCT
>JBGQHD010000691.1:0-3674 GCA_041497795.1 Planctomycetia bacterium | reverse complement strand
CTCGCTCGTGATCTTCTCGCCCGATAGCTCACCGGCCAGGCGGCCTTCGTGGAACACGAGCACGCGATCGCTGATGGCGATCAGCTCTTCCATTTCGGAGCTGACCATCAGGATGCCGCAGCCGTCCGCGGCCAGTTGCAGGATGAGGTGATAGATTTCCTCCTTCGTGCCCACGTCCACGCCGCGGGTCGGCTCGTCGAGCATCAGCACTTTGAGCGCGCGATCTGAGCACCCCGGCTGCTTGGAGCAGTCGGGGTGCTGGGTCGCGACCAGCGACAGCCACTTGCCCAGCACGACCTTCTGCTGATTGCCGCCGCTGAGGTTGCGGACGCGCACGTCCAGGGACGGGGCGCGGATGCGGAGCTTCTCCGCCTGCTGCCGGGCGGCGGCGGTTTCCGCGGCCCGGTTCACCAGGCCGAAGCGGGCCAGCATCTCCTTGATCGTCAGGCAGATATTATCGGCGATGCCCAACTCCAGCACGAGGCCTTGGGTCTTGCGGTCCTCGGGCACCAGCGCGATGCCGGCGGCCACGGCGTCGCGCGCGGAATGGATGCGGCACGGCCGGCCGGCGACTTCGATCTGGCCGGACTCGATGGCGTCGACGCCGAAGATCGCCCGCAGCACCTCCGTGCGGCCGGAGCCCACCAGTCCGCCGATGCCGACGACTTCGCCGGCTCGCACGTCGAACGACACGGGGTGCGGCGACGAGGCAATCTTTAGATCGCGCACGCGCAGCACGACGTCGCCCGGCTGGGCCGCCCGCTGCTGATCGCGGGCGAAAAAGTGATTGACGTCGCGGCCGACCATCAGGCGGACCATCTTGTCGTGCGTGATCTCTTCGCCCTCGAGCGTGCCGACGTGTGCCCCATCGCGGAGCACCTGCACGCGGCGGCACAGCCGGGTGATTTCGCCCAAGCGGTGCGAGACGTAGACGACGCCCAGGCCGCGGGCTCTCAGCTCCTCGATGCGAGCGAAGAGGATTTCGGCCTCATGCGTGGAGAGCGAGCTGGTCGGCTCGTCGAAGATCAGGACGCGCGCATCTTGCGATAGGGCCTTGGCGATCTCGACGAGCTGCTTCTGGCCGGGGCTTAGCTCTGCCAACATCACGTGCGGGTCACTGCGCAGGCCGACTTGTTCCAGCGCCGCCACCGCCGCGGTCCGCAGCGAGCGCTTGTCACATAGCCCAAGCCAGGCAGGGCCGCGCGTGGGTTGCCGGCCGAGGAAGATGTTCTCGGCCAGCGAGACATTGTCGGCGAGGTTCAGTTCCTGGTGGATCACGGCGATGCCGGCGGCGATCGAGTCGCGAGCGTCGCGGAATCGCACCGGACGGCCGTCCACCAGCAGCCCGCCGGCATCGGGCGGATGGATGCCGCCGATGATCTTGATCAGCGTGCTCTTGCCGGCGCCGTTTTCGCCGATCAAGCCGAGCACCTCGCCGGCGTGGACTTCAAGACTGACCCCGCGCAGGGCCTGGACGCCGGGAAAGCTCTTGGCGACGCCCTGCACCGCCAGCAGCGGCGTGGGGCGAGCAGCCGTGGACGTGCCTGTCGATTCCGCCTCAGCCGCCATCGCCGCCTCGCCTACTTGTCCTTGGGCAGCACTCCGGCGGCCTTCAATGCCTTGAGGATCTCCCGCCCAGCGACGCGGCCGGCCTCGACGTTGTCGGTGCCGACGTAGGCCTTGCGCTTGGAGTCGGGCGCATCGGAGTCTTGCGTGACGACGGGCATCTTCTCGGCAGCCTTGTCGATAATGCTGATGGCACCGACCGGGTCGAGCACGCTGATGGCCATCCCCTCGACCCCCTTGCCGATCAAGGCCTCAATGATTTGTTGCTGTTGGGCGGCGCTCGCCTGGCCCGGCACCTGGAAATCGACCTGCACGTCGAAGTCTTTCTCCGCCTTGCGAATGCCGGCCTTGGCGAGCTTCCAGAAATCACTGGAGCCGTTGGTGACGAACGCCAGCTTCTTCTTGCCGCCGCTGGCTGGGTCGCTGTCATCCTTGAGCATCTTGTTGACGTTCTCGCGGAACTCCTTGACGCCGGCTTTGTCGATTACCTTGACGGGCACATACATCAGGCCGCCCTGGGGGATTTCGACCTTGGCCCCTTCGGCCAGTTTCGACAGCACCTCGATGGACTTGTAACCGAACTCATACGGCTGCTGCACGACCGTGGAATAGATGATCCCCTCTTCCACGCCATCGAGCGTTGGCGTCTCTTCATCGAAAGCCACAACCTGAATCTTGCCGGCCAGCTTCTTCTCCTTGACCACCTGCACGATGGCCGGGGCGTTGTACGACCAAAGCCCGACCAGGCACTTGAGGTCGTCGCCGTACTTGTCGAGCGCGGTGCGGACGTATTCCTGGCACTTCGAGCGATCGACCTGGTCGGTGAACGTCTCGGCGATCTCGACGCCGGTGCCCTTGAGCACCTCTTCGATCCCCTGCTTGCGCTCCTTGGCGTTGGCCACGTCGAGCTTGCCGACGAAGAGGGCGATCTTGATCTTGCCACCGCCGGAGCCGCTGTCCGAACTGCAGCCGGCCAGCGCAACAAGGCCCAAGATCAACGTGCCGAAGCGACCCAGGAATCTCATCGCGGGCGTCCTCGAAAAAAGGCAGCTCTCGCTGCGATGCCGGAAATGACTGGGATGGCGCGAATCACGATCGTGCGGATCGTAACAAGCCGACGGAATTATCTGATCTTCGCCGGTCCGCGTGGCCAAGTCAAACGGCGTCGCCGCGGCACGGGGTCGGGGGGGGGGGTTTGGGGGGGGGAACATGGGGGGGGGCGGGCGGCGGCGGGGGCCCCCCCAAACCCCGACTCCCGACCCCTTTCCGTCGCGGGGCCAAGCGTCGCTATCCGTGAGCTATGGTTGCAAGGACGCCACAGCGCCTCGACCGGCGCGGCCGGCGCCAGACCTCCGCCATCACCATCGCTCACTCGGTCTAAGCTCCAAAGGAATCACGCCGATGCGGCCCCCCGCCATTCCCCAGCGCGCACCGACCGACAAGTCGAAGAAGGAAACCGAGTTCGAGGAACTCAAGCGCAAGATCCACGGCAAGCTCGTCGATAAGCTTGACCTCTCTCGAGTCAGCGAGCTGGAGGGAGAAACCCTCAAGCGCGAAATCCGCCTCGTCGTCGAGCACCTCTGCGACAGCGAAGACACGATGCTCAACCGCCAGGAGCGCGAGCGGTTGATCGAAGAGGTGCTGGACGAGACCTTCGGCCTGGGGCCGCTCGAGCTGCTGCTCAAAGACCCCACGATCAGCGATATCCTCATCAACGGCCCGAAGCAGATTTACTGCGAACGCCGCGGCAAGCTGGAGAAGACCAACGTCACCTTCCGCGACGAGAAGCACCTGCAGCAGATCATCGACCGCATCGTGTCGAAGGTCGGCCGGCGCGTCGATGAAACGTGCCCGATGGTCGATGCCCGCTTGAGCGACGGCTCCCGCGTGAACGCGATCATTCCGCCGCTGGCCCTCGACGGCTCGGCGGTTTCGATTCGCCGTTTCGGCTCGAACCCGCTCAAGCTCGAAGACCTGCTGAACTACAAGGCCTTCACGCCGGAAATGGTGATGCTGCTAGAGGGAGCGATCAAGGCCCGACTGAACATCATCATCTCGGGCGGTACCGGCTCGGGCAAAACGACGCTGCTCAATACGCTGTCGAGCTT
>JBGQHD010000690.1:0-3674 GCA_041497795.1 Planctomycetia bacterium | reverse complement strand
AGGGCTCGAGTCGATCCGATTTCTCCGCGCGGCGGTTTTTCCGGGTGCCCGGAGGGGATATGCTGGAGTCTTCGTCCCGCTGCACCTTGGGTCTTGGGCATCCATGCGAGAGCTGTTGCAAGAACTTACCCGCTGCATCGAGGCGCGGCGGCCGGTGGCCTATTGCCGGCTGGTCGAAACGCGCGGCTCCACGCCCCAGAAGGCCGGCGCGGCGATGCTGGTGTTCGCCGACGGGTCGCAGGCGGGCACGCTCGGCGGCGGCTGCGTCGAGGCCGAGGTCAAGCGCAAGGCCCTGCGGATTCTCGACGACGGCCGGGCCGAGATCGTCAGTTTCCAGCTCGACAGCGACTATGGCTGGGACGATGGCCTGATCTGCGGCGGACGGATGCAGGTCCTGGTGGACCCGCTGCGCGATCAGACGGCGGCAAGATACATCGGCCGGCTCACCGAGCTGGTCGAGCGCGGCCAGGGATGCTGCGAGGCCGTGGTCTTCGACGGCGACAAGGCGGCGCTTGCCGCCCCGGCGTGCTATCTGTTCGACGCCGACGACCGGCTGGTGGCGAACCATGACGCCGCAAGCGTTTCGGGCAACGCCGCGTCGTCCGGCGGCACGCCGTCGCACGTGGCGCCGGCCATTGTCCTCGAGCACCTGCGCTCGCTCGCTGAGCGGCCACGTCCCTACGCCGAGCGTGGGATCGCTTATCTGCCGATCTTGCCGCGTTGCCGGTTGCTGATCGTCGGCGGCGGGCACGTCGGCCAGGCCGTGGGCCATCTGGCTGCCGACCTGGATTTCGACGTCTGGGTCGTGGACGACCGCCAGCAATACGTCGCCCGCGACCGCTTCCCCCGCGCCGAGCGGCTGATTTGCGGGCCGATGGAGCAGATGCTGCGCGAAGTCGAGGTCACGCCCGACACCTATTGCCTGATCGTCACCCGCGGACACAACCACGACGAGGAGGCGCTCTGTCGCCTGATCGACCGCGGCGCGCGGTACGTCGGCATGATCGGCAGCAAGCGAAAAATCCGGCTGATCTTCGACGACCTGCTGCAAGCCGGCGTTGCGGCCGAGTCGCTGGCCCGCGTGCACGCCCCGGTGGGCATCGACATCGGCTCGCAGACCGTGCCCGAGATCGCCGTGAGCATCATGGCGGAGCTGGTCGCCCACCGCAACCGCGGCGGCATCGTGCCGGGGCGGTGCGAGGGCGTCGCCGTCGAAAGCTCGTAGAACGGAATTCATTCCGTTCGAGGGGCCGTTGTGAAGGATTGCCTCCGATTACAAGCTACGAACGGAATGAATTCCGTTCTACCGCAGTCAAGATCCATGACCAGCTACGCCATCGTTCCGGCCGCCGGGCGGAGCAAACGCATGGGGTCGCCCAAGCTGCTGCTGCCGTGGGGTCATGCCACGATCATCGAGCAAGTGCTCGCTGCGTGGCGCAGCAGCCGGGTCGATCGCATTCTCGTCGTCGTACATCCGGATGACCGGGAGCTGGCCGAGCGGTGTCGAGGCGACCGAGTGACCGTCGTGATTCCGACCGTTCCGCCGCCGGAGATGAAAGACTCGGTGGCCGCTGCGTTGCGGCATATCGAGAGCGAATGTTTGCCAAGCAGCGATGACTGCTGGCTCCTGGCCCCGGCCGACATGCCGAATCTCTCTTCCGCGACGATCGACCGGCTCCTAACCCAACATGCGCGCCGATCATGTCATTCTGAGCGCAGCGAAGAATCTCCGCCGCCGCCCGAGATTCTTCGCTGCGCTCAGAATGACACGAGCGAGGCGCCGATTCTCGTTCCCGTCCACGGCGGCCGCCGCGGGCATCCCGTGTTGTTCCCCTGGCCGCTGGCAGCGGAAGTCTTTACCTTGTCCGCCACGGAGGGGGTGAACCAGTTGCGTCGGCGTCACGCGGTGCTTGAAGTCTCTTGCGGCGCGGACGAACTTGGCGACGATGTGGACACGGTCGAAGATTATCGCCGGCTGGCCTCGCCGCGGCAGCAGGCTGGGACCAGCGCGGACTGCGGAGCCGAGAATGGCCAGTGACCGCTCTACGTCGGAGACAAGTCCCACATCCACCGAGCCACGCCACCGGCCCGCGCGCCTGTTGGCTGCCTGCCGCCGCCGCCTGGTGACCGAGCCGATGCGCCTTGCCGAGCGCGATCCGCCGTCCTCGGGCGACGATCAGCCCGCCAGCGACGCCGAGCCGCGGCTGGATCTGCAAGTCGCCGTCGTGTTCGTGACCGCGGCCGTTGCGCTCACGTTGCTCGAGTACCTGGTCAAGGGCGGACCCGCGGGAGGCCACGCTCGCCTGGCCAACTACCTGGCCGCCGTCGGCCTCGATACGCTCGCCGACCGCTTGCGGTGGGCGATTACCGATTCGCCCGCCCACCAGTTCAACGACCTGGCCTACTTCGCGCTGGGCTGCTCCACGTGCTACTTCCTGCTGCCGGCCCTGGTCATCAAGCTCGTCTTCCGGCAGCGGCTGGCTGACTATGGGCTCAAGCTGCGCGGCGCGTTCAAGGATGTGTGGATGTACGGCCTGATGCTGTCGGCCGTGGTGCCGGCGGTGATCGCCGTCTCGTTCACCGCGCCGTTCCAGACCAGGTACCCCTTCTACAAGCTGGGGCCGGGCGAGTCGTTCTGGCCGCACTTCGTGCTCTGGGAGCTGCTGTACGCCCTGCAGTTCGTGGCGCTAGAGTTCTTCTTCCGCGGCTTCCTGGTGCACGGCACCCGGCGCCAGTTGGGCTACTACTCGATCTTCGCCATGACGGTGCCCTACTGCATGATCCACTTCGGCAAGCCGATGCTGGAGACCTTCGCGGCGATCATCGCCGGCATCGTGCTGGGCATCATGAGCCTGCGGACGCGATCCGTGTGGATGGGCGCCGCCCTGCACATCACCGTCGCCTGGCTGATGGATGCGCTGGCCCTGTGGCACAAGGGGCTATTGTTTTGAGCTGCGGCGTTCCGCGGTAGCGGTAGGGTGGGCTGTGCCCACCAAGTGTGCTCGGCCGCTCAGGGGTGGGCGGATCAAGCATGGGCTGCCGATCGTATTTGGTGGGCACAGCCCACCCTACCGCCTTCGGCGTTCCGCAGGCGAGGCGACCGAACATCAAGGTACGCGGCGCCGTGTCATGCCACGAGACGCATTTCGCCGTATTCCCTCTAATCGCTCGTCGGCGCGCGCGTGCGGAGCGACGCGGGCACATGCTTCAGTCTTCCGGCTTGGCGGGGGGCGACATAACCTCTCGGGGGACTGTCGTTTGCGAAGAACCCCGCTGGCTGCTCGCCCCCCAAACGAGTGACACATACGGAAGAGATTGGTGACAGATACCCGACGAATCAACAATGAGCGGGCACAGCGCGGCAGCGCACGGATGCCGATGGGCGCGGCGAGCGCGCGCGTCGTTCCACGCCCTTCACATCCATGTTCAGGGCGTGCCACCCGGCCGACCCAAACTACGTCGATTTCCCCATTTTCGTCGTCGATAGAGCGCGCAGGCAGGGGGGAGTACCCCCCTGCACCCCCCCTTTCTTTTGTTCTTGTCCACCGCTCCGGCCCGATGGGCTACGACTACGCTCCGCTCCGCTTCGTCTCCGCCCATCGGCCTGCGCTACTTACTCGACTGGACTAGGGCAACCCGGAAGCCCAAGAAGTCGCGCCGGGAGTCCGGCGAGT
>JBGQHD010000689.1:0-3677 GCA_041497795.1 Planctomycetia bacterium | reverse complement strand
AGGACGAAGGTCACGTTGTCGAAGTTAAACGTCAGCTCCCGCTCCGAGTCGGGCCCGGCTGCCCGAAGCATCAGGAATTCCGACGACAGGCAATCGGCGTCGGCCACCAGCACCACGTTGATCTCCGGCGGTGCCTTGTCGCCTCCTTTGGCTTCCGTCTTCGCATCGTCGTGGCCGGCATCGTCGTGGCCGGCATGCATGGGCAAGTCGTCCTTGAGCCTACCCTTGATCCAGGCGGCCAGGGCCTGGTTCTTGTCCCTGGCTTGGCGCTTGCTGTCTTGGCTCAGGTTCAGTCTGCCGCGCACGTCTCGCAAGTCATTCTTCTTGATGAGGGCCGACTCCTTGCTGGGGAACACCAGCGGCGTGTAGGTCAGACCGCTGTCCTTGCCGCGGGCCACCCAGCCGGCGAGAACGAACCCCATTTCCTGCAGGCCCTGCGTAATGGCGTTGTCCTTGCGGAACGGCTCATCGGCCCCGGATTGCGCGTTGGCAAAAACGAACTCTTTCGGCAAGTGCTGCATGTGCTTGTAGGGATTGTATCGGTCCCAGATCACCTCATCGCCGCCGAACTTCACCCCCAACATGTTCCAGAGATTATTCAGCTCGTTGCGGGCCTTGGGCCGAGGGGGTTGCTGCATCCCGGGAAACATGCCCATCCCCATGTCCTGCGGCGTGGGATCGTCGGTGGTCCCCGTCAAGCCTTGAAAGTCGCCCATCACCGGCATGGGGTCCTCGAAAATGGCGGTCGGCTGGCCGCGTTTCACCAAGTCGATGAAATTGTTCATCTGCGGCGGCGTCAGCGAGGAGGGCTGCACGGCGAGCACCACGTCGTATTTCTTCTCGATGGGGCGGTCCGCATTGATCATTTCCACCTCGTACTGCTTCCGCAGCTCGCCGAGGATGCCGCCCGCGCGGTTCTGGGGATCAAAGCGGCGGCGCGCGCCGCCGTCCAGATCGGCCTCGGTCTGGACGACGCCCAGCTTCTGGCGGTGGTCCTGGCTCCGGCCGACGGTGGCGATGGACCGGATCAGCTCGTATTCAATGGGAATGCCCTTGTTGAAGAACGGAATCACGACCTTGTCCGGGCCGGACAGGACGGCCACGCCCAGGTAAATGTCCTTGGCCGTCATGGCCCCGCTGGTGCGCACGTCCACTTGTTGGCTCTTGATGTCGTACTGAGTTTCGGCCCGTTGCGCGGCGTCGCTGTAGGGCTCGGTCTCGTAGATGCGGACTTCGATCCGGTCGCTGGCCATCTTCTCCATCTCCCGCAGCGTGCTGAGCAGGTCCAGCCGTGTTTGCACGAAGGTGTCGGGCATCTCCGGACTGACGAAGGCCTCGATGATCACCTTGTCTTTGGGCTCAAGCTTCTTGAGCAGTTCTTTGGTCTTGGGACACAGGGCGGTGAGCTGCTCGGAGGTCACGTCCTGCCGCAGCCAGTCGTATCGCGTGAGGACGACGGTCAGGCTGACGGCGACAGCCACCAGGGCCACGGCCCGGCCGACGTAGTGCCCCAGCATGGCGTGGCCGTCGCGGCCTCCCCACCAATGGCGGCGGCCGATCAGGACCACGGAAATGTACAGCATCACGACGGTCAGCAAGCCGAAGTAGCACACGCTCGACAAGCTGACCACGCCGCGGCCGAAGTCGCGGAAGGCGGACTCGATGCTCCAGCGTTTGACGGCATTGGCCAAGTCGCCTTTCATGACCACATCCGACGCCGCGGCGAACACCAACGGCGTGTTGAACACGGCCCCCAGCACGAAGCCGACCGTAATGTTGGCCGTGAGGAACGAGGCCACCATGCCGATCGACAGCATCGCCAGCCCGACCATCCAGTAGCCGAAGTAGTTGCCGAGGAACAAGCCCTTGTCGGGCGAGCCCAGCCACATCAGGACCGCGAGATTGGAAACCGCGGAAAACACCAGCGAGCAGGAGTAGATCGCCACGGCGGCCAGGTATTTGCCCAGCACCACCTCGAAGTCACCGGCCGGAATAGTCAGCAGCAGCTCGTCGGTCCCCAAGCGGCGCTCTTCCGCCCAGATGCTCATCGTGATGGCCGGGATGAACACCAGCAGGATGTACGGCAGCCACTTATTGAGCTGGTCGAGGTTCGCCAGGTTGGCGTTGAAGAACTCGTTCGGCCAAAACGCCGCAAAGCTGCTCAGCAGCACGAACACGCAGATGAACACGTAGCCCGTGGGGTTGCTGAAGTAGCTGATGAAGTTCCGGCGAAAGATGGCGAACAGCACGTGAACGTTCATGGCTGACGGCGATGCGAAAGGATGGGGAATGCGGTTCGTGGCGAGGTCTTGGCCGCTAAAACGGCGACTTCAAGCGACGGTCAACTGCTGGAAGCGGCGGTCCAGGCTGTCGCTGGCGGTCAGCTCCGACACGGGCCCGTCGAACTTCAACCGGCCTTCGTTGATGAACAACACGCGGGAGCACATGGCCTCGACCTCCTGCAAAATGTGGGTCGAGAGCAGAATCGTGTGGTCCTTGCCCAGGCGAACGATCGTTTCCCGCACCTCGCGGATTTGGTTAGGGTCCAGGCCGGCCGTCGGCTCGTCGAGGATCAGCACGGCCGGCTGGTGCAGCAGCACCTGGGCCATGCCGACGCGCTGACGGTAGCCCTTCGAGAGCTTGCCGATCGGCTTGCCGATCACCGCCCCCAGCTTGCAGCGCTCGACCACGTCGGCGATCCGCTGTTCCTTGTCCTGCGGCGACATTCCGCGGGCCGAGGCAAAGAACTGCAGCAGGCTGCGGGGGGTCATGTCGGGGTACAGCGGGCCGTTTTCCGGCAGATAGCCCAGCCGCTCGGCCCCTTGCAGGCGCTGGTTCGCCATGTCGAAACCGGCGATCCGGGCCACGCCGGCCGAGGGGGCCAAGTAGCCGGTGAGCAGCTTCATGGTCGTGCTCTTGCCGGCCCCGTTGGGACCGAGGAAGGCCACGACCTCGCCGCGGCGAATGCGGAACGACACGTTCTCGACCGCGGCAAAGCTGCCGTAATACTTGCACAGGCTCACGGCTTCGATCATGGCCGCGTCGCCGCCGGCCGCGTGGGCCGCATTACCCTGGGTTTGGTCAGTCATGTCGAGGTTTGCTGGGTCACTTGAAGGGTTGTCCGCCTCTTTTCTTGGCTTGGGCAGTGTGGCGCGACGGTCAGCTACCCGAGAAAGCCGCCAACTTCATTCCACGGGTCGATTCTCGCCGCGGCCGGAAAGACAACCGCCGTGGAGAGCCGATCGACCACCTTGCGGAAATCAATCGCACTGGCCACGGCAGAGGGGCCGATCACAAGCATCTCCACCAAGTTGCGCCGCGACGTCTGAATCCCCCGCCAAGTTGTAGCAGATACTCCATTTGTACCGCCCCTGACGCCCCAATGTCTAGAGCATGCAGGCCGGCACGCACGCCCTTGCGGCGCAAAAAACCACGCAGTTCCCCCGTCAGATTGATACGCGAGCCTGGGTCAAAGAGTTCGGGCGACGAGTGGCGCACGTTCGGGCAGGCAACCCGGCAACCGAGGCGCCGGGTTGGTGTGCGGCAAAAATAACTGGCGCTATGACTGCGGGGCTTGCAGAACTTGGGTAGGTGTGTTTAGCGGACATCTTGCCCAAGGAGGAATCTCAGGGAGCGGTCGTTGCCCAGGTTGGATCGGACGGCGCTGCGCGACGTCT
>JBGQHD010000688.1:0-3687 GCA_041497795.1 Planctomycetia bacterium | reverse complement strand
CCTTGGCAGGCTGGAAGCCTACCCCACGCTCGTCTCGCGGAGCAACACGCTCGACTCGCGGAGCGAGTCGCCCACATTTAGTCCGTCGCCATCTGTTTGTCGAGCGCCGCCAGCACCTCCGCGGGGCTGAGCCGCCTGAGAAACCGGTCCGGCCGGAACATCCACCGCACGGTGCCGTGGCCGTCCACGATCAGCGTCGTCGGCACTGCCGTGTCGCCGCCGTCCGACTGGCGATGAACGACGTCGAGGGCATTGGCGAGCCCCCGCTCGGCGTCGGCCACGACGACGAGGTGGGGAAAGTCCGCCTGCGTGGCCTTGGCCGTTTCCTGGTTCTCCAGCGAGGCGACGATGACTCGCGCCCCGCGCCTCTCGAACTCCTGATGCGCCGCTTCGAGCTGACCCAGCTCGACCATGCAGATGCCTCACCACCGGCCGCGGAAGAAGACCAGCACGCTGAAGGCGCCGTCTTGCAGGTCCTGCTCGGTGAACGCCCGACCGTCGGCCAGCGTGGTGCGGAAAGCGGGCAGCGTTTGTCCCGCTTGCGCCGGCCCGGCGTAGGCGGGCAGCTTGCTGAGCGATCCCAGGAAGTACCACTCGAAGGCCGCCAAGGCCGCGACCAGGACGAGCGCGATGATCCGTGGGATGCTCCGCCGCCGAGCGACGGACCAGGCCAGCAGCAGCGCGCCGATCGTCTCCAGGACGGCCATGTACCAGGGCACGACGAGCTGCTTCAGGCTGAACTGCACGATATAGGCCGCCAGGCCCAGCAGGCACAAGCCGATGCCCGCCCAGAACAGGGCGCGGCCGCGGGAGCGATCTTTCATGGGTGACGTTGCGGAAGCGGCAGTCATCATGCGTCTCCTCAAGTAGGTGCCGCGAGCCGAGCGGCACCGGCGGCGCCGCTGATCGCGGTGTTTCCACTTCTGACCTCGTGCGTGGCGCCCACGTGCGCGCGTTTTGCCTCGCCTCCGGTCCCGCTCGGCTCGCGGGACCTACCTACGCCAACACGTCCTTCTGCAGGTTCCCCGGCGTCTCGCGCACGTAGCGCGGCACGGCGTAGCCGGGCAAGCGCCGGCGAAGCCGGGCGATCAGCTCCAGGCCACGCGCTTCGGGCACTTCGAAGTGCGCGGCCCCCCGCACGCGGTCGAGTTGGTGCAGGTAATAGGGCGTCACGCGGCAGTCGATCAGCCGCTGGCTCAGGGCGGCGAGCACATCGGCGTCGTCGTTCACGCCGTGCAGCAGCACCGCCTGGTTGAGCAGCATGACGCCCGCGTCGGCCAGCCGGGCGAGCGCTTCCGCCACGGCCTCATCCAGCTCGGCCGGATGGTTGGCATGCACCACGACGATCGGCGTCCAGGGACGACGGCGATTGTAGGACGGATTTCCAATCCGTCCGTCAGCGTCTCGGTCTGTGTCTGTGTCTCTGTGCTCAACTCGCTGCGCGAGGTGCTGCGACTCGCGGAGCGAGTCGCCCACTGAGTGGTCCACGTTGCCGGACGGATTGGAAATCCGTCCTACGAGCCAGGCCAATAGCTCATCGCACACTCGCTCCGGGATCACGATCGGCAGCCGCGTATGCACCCGCAGCCGGCGCACGTGCGGAATGGCGGCCAGCCGCTCGGCCAGGTCCGCCAGCCGCTGGTCGGTCAGCGTCAGCGGATCGCCGCCGCTGAGAATCACCTCTTCGAGCGACGCATCGGCGGCAATCTCCGCCAGCGCGGGCTGCCACTGGGCCAGGCCGCGCGGCAGCTCGTCGTAAGGATAATTGCGGCGGAAGCAGTACCGGCAGTGGACGGCGCAGGCCCCCGTGGTGACCAGCAGCGCCCGGCCGGCGTACTTCTGCAGCAGCCCCGGCGCCCGCCCGGCGGCCGCCCCGGCGGCGACCTCGTGCAGCGGGTCGGCCGAAAAGCCCGGCGTCTCGCACTCTTCTTCCGCCAACGGCAGCACCTGCCGTAGCAGCGGATCGTGCGGGTCGCCCGGCCGCATCCGCGCGATATAGCCCAACGGGGCGAAGACGGGGAATTGCCGCGCGGCCCGCACCGCCGCGGCCTCGTACTCCGCCGGCAAGCCCAGCCGCCGGCATAATTCGACCGGGTCGCGCACCGCCGAGCGCAGGGCGCGTTGCCACCGGGGGCTGGCCTCGCCGGCGAGCAGGGGGCCAATCGAGTTTTGGCGGCGGGCGACGATACTCATCTCGACGAACGGACCAAAATCGTCAATATTCTAGGGCTAACGTAAGAGCGCCCCGGCTGCTGCCGAGCAGCCGGGGTGCTTCTACGGCGGCGCTCAAACCCA
Source organism: Planctomycetia bacterium (assembly GCA_041497795.1). GTDB lineage: Bacteria > Planctomycetota > Planctomycetia > Pirellulales > S012-138 > JBGQHD01. The sequence goes on along the minus strand of JBGQHD010000688.1, from coordinate 1,392 downwards.
CAACCAAACGTGCATTCCGCAACAACTTCCGTCCCACAACATAGCGTTCGTCCAACGTTACTCGAAGGGGAAATCCCGGTGGCTGTCTACAACACAAACGAGTTCCGCAAGGGGATCAAGGTCCAGATCGACGGCGAGCCGTACCTGATGACCCATTGCGAGTTCGTCAAGCCCGGCAAGGGCAACGCGCTCTACAAGTGCAAGCTGCGGAACCTGATCAAGAACTCGATGCTCGACCGCACCTACCGCGGCGGCGATTCGCTGGAAGCCGCCGACGTGACGGAACTCCAGGCCCAATACCTGTACCGCCAGGGGGAATCGTGGGTCTTCATGGACAACGCCACGTACGAGCAGTACGAGCTGTCGAAAGAGCAGGTCGATGACGCCTGGAAGTGGCTCAAGGAGGGCACGGTCTCCGCCATGACGCTGTACAACGGCCGGCCGATCGCCTTGACGCCCCCCTTCCACGTGGTGCTGAAGGTGGAGTTCTGCGAGCCGGCCGTCCGCGGCAACACGGCCACCAACGTCTCAAAGGCGGTGAAGCTGGAGACCGGGGCCGAAATTTACTGCCCCTCGTTTGTCGAGATCGGCGACCTGATCAAGGTCGATACCCGCACGGAGGAGTATTTGGAGCGGGTCAAGGAGTAGGGCGGACGCGGCGACCAATCGTGGCAATTGACTGTTCATTTTGCACTTTGCACTTTGCACTTTGCATTTTTCATTGGGGCGCTGCGAGCCGCGACGCAATGCGTCGCCGAAATGCAAAATGCAAAATGCAAAGTGCAAAGGTCAAAATGCCCATTTGACCGATTGGCCGACCACCGCTCCCTGGCCCAACCTCCGCCGCCGGGCCGAATTGCTCCGCGAGCTGCGCGAGTTCTTTCACCGGCGCGGCTTTCTGGAAGTCGAGACGCCGATCCTCTCGGCAGACATCGTCGTGGATCGGCATCTCGATCCGTTCTCGACCGTGTTGGCCGACGATCCGCGCCGGCCCGATGTCGGCCGCCGGCTGTGGCTGCAAACTTCGCCGGAGTTCGCCATGAAACGCCTCTTGGCCGGCGCCGGCCAGCTCGATGGGGCCGGCGCGATCTACCAGGTGGCGCGAGTCTTTCGCAATGGCGAGCGCGGCCGGCTGCACAACCCCGAGTTCACGATGGTCGAGTGGTATCGCGTGGGCGACGACCTGGCGGCCGGCATGACGCTGCTCTCCGATCTGGCCGACGCGCTGCTGCGGCTCGGGCCGGCCGAACGAGTCAGCTATCAAGATGCCTTTCTCCGCTGGGCAGGGGTCGATCCGTTGGGCGTTGATACGGCCGCACTGGCGGCGGTGGCTGCGGATCGCGGCGTAACGGCGCCGGTGGGGCTGTCGCTCGAGGATCGCGACGCCTGGCT
>JBGQHD010000687.1:0-3702 GCA_041497795.1 Planctomycetia bacterium | reverse complement strand
GTTCCAGCACGGTGCGCAATCCCAGCGCGGCGTACTTGGAATTCGAGTTGTCGCCTTCCACGGCCCCCGCCGAACGCCCGTGCATTCGTTTGGGTATCCTTTTGGCTGCCGGCAACGAGGGGCCGGCCGACGCCGAAGACTCTGCGTTGCCCGATCCGTTTCCGATTACCACCAGTGCCGGAAGCGGGGAGCCGGCGGTCGGCGGGGACGAGGTATCGGTGAAGGCTTTGGCAAAGTCTGCAGCCCGCTCCGCTTTCACGGTCTGAAGGCGGTCGGCGTGATATCGGGCCAGGGTCTCAACGCGCTCGGCCTCCTCTTTTGACGAGCAGGCCCGGGCCGCCGTTTCCGCCCGCTCCACCCCCCGGAGGAAGGCTCGGGGCCCGTACAGGCCCGGCAAGGCGTCAATCGGTCGTCCTTCGGCGTCGAGGATGTAGTGGATGCTGTTGCCCGTCAGCGTGCGCTCCAGCTTGCGGCCGTCGCCGAAGTCGATGGTCACCTTGGGCACCGGGCGGACCGACTTCCAGTGCAGCACAAACTGCTCGCGGAGGACCTTGGAAACCTGCTCGTTGGCGTAGAGCGTGGTGCGGAAGAATCGGCTGTTGGCGCAACTGCACTCCTCGGTCAGGTTGCCCAGCAGGCGGAGCGAGAGGATCGGCTTGCCCGACGCCTTGGCGGCCGCTTTGGCCGCCTCGAGATCGGTGTGCCAGTACAGCCGCGAGGCGTGGCAGTCGTGCTGTGCGCCGACTTCGTTGAGGGCCGTCGAGATGCGGGCCCAGTTCTCGACCTCGGCCTGGGGACTGGCGCGATGGGCCTCGATGGCGGCGGCGTGAACGGTGAAGAGCGCTTCCAGGCCGGAGGGGCCAGCCGCCCGCAGTTCGGCGATGGCAGTGAGCCGGCTGCGCGTGCAGTCGCTTACCACCGCGTTGCGGGCCAACTGGTGGAGGCGATTTGCGCCATCGTCGCTACGCGCCTCAACGTCGGTCCCTAGGAAGGATGCCGCGATGAGGCCTGCCACCACAAATCTGCATGCCGCTTTCATGTGTTCCGTCCTTTCAATGCCGAAGGAACGTGCTAGGTCTCATGTCAGCCGAACGTGCTGAATCAACGACTGAATCATAGCGACCTTCGCGGCCCTCTCGTGTAACGGCTCGGTAACGGCCGGCATGCGAAGCAAACCTAGCTGTTTTCTGGATGGGAGACAGAACTCCGCCGGCCTTGTGCCGGCGGGCTGACGACTGACAGCTACTGCGAGCTTCCACTCACTCCCTCCTTCCCCGCCGCCTGCGGCGGCAGGAGAGGAGGGGTATCGTAGGGCTGCCGTGTAGCTGGCCAGTCATCGTTCCCCTGGGGCAAGCCCAGGGGTGCGAAGCACAGACAGTCCAACAAAAAAGCCCTGGCGAGTGCCGGGGCCGATCACTCGTGCTGAGCGCCGCCGGCCGCGTTGGCGGTGGCCGGCGTGGCCTGGCCGGCCGATGGCGGCGAGTCGAAAAGGCGCATCATCCGGCTCGACTGGCCAGTGTGGTCCATCAGCAGCAGTTCGTTGGCCTGCACCCTCCACCGGTAATTGAGTTTGCTGCCGTCGTCCCAGGTGATGAAGAGGATGTCGCCGTGGGCGGTGAAGGTCCCCTCGATTTGTTTGCCGGCGTTGCGAGAGGGGGTGTTTCCCTCGCGCTCCATCGTCAACGTCGTGACGGCGTCGAAGTCGAGCCGCACTCGGCCCTCGGGCAGAAGGTGCAGCGAGAGTTGCTGGCCCTTCCAACTTCCCAGCGCCGCTTGGGCGTCGGCGATGCCGGGGGCCGAAGCAGGCCGCAAAGCAGCCGGCGGATTGAACCGCAGCGAAGCCAGGGCCGTCTTGAGGGCGGGCCGCACGTCGTCCCCGGCGTACAGCCCGGTCACGCCCAGGGCCTCCAGCAGGCCCCACGGCGTTCGGGTGATGACGTAGGTCGCACGGCGAGGCATCGCGTCGTCCCTCACGGCGGCGAGTTCCAAATGCTGCTTGAGCGCGGCATACCCTCCCACTCGCAGGGCCTGCGGCGCGCCGCTCGGCAGAAACTCCACGGCCACCCCCTTCGGCAATCGCTCCCGCAGCTCGGTATCCAGCGACACGTCCGGCTGGGCGTCGCTGCGGTGGTAGGCGATCCAAATGCCGCGCTCCAGCCGATGAGGCTCGGCCGGCACATCGCCCGGGCCGGCCAGCACGCGAATCTCGCCCGACAGCGGGACCTGCTTCACGGTCCAGGCCCGCGGCACGGCAAACTCGACCGTGCGGCCCGCAAACAGCACGACGTGGTGCGTTTCGCCGACGGGGCGTCCCTCGTCGTCGCCACCGGCCGGAGCGGCAGTTGGCACGCCGAGCGGGGCGGCCGACGCAGCGGTCGGCACGGCCGCGATCAGCCGCGGGGCCGGCTCGTCGGCCGAGGCCGACCGCGGCCAAATCGCCAGCAAACAGATCGCGCAAGCGGTGGTCTTGGCCGCGGTCATGGCGACTTTCCCCAGATGAAATAGGGGTTGCTACGAACACTACTACGGTTAGCATCGGCGGCATTGCCGGCATGCCACGACTTTCCGGCGGCGCGTGGCGCGATCGCGAGAATCGGAAGAGGCTGCCCGATCGGCAAAGCCTCTTTTGTCATTCTGAGCGCAGCGAAGAATCTCTCGCGGCGGCGGAGATCCTTCGCTGCGCTCAGGATGACAACTCGCTCGCGATGATTTGGCGTCGCGTTAGTCTTCCCGCCAACTTGACGACAGCCCCGATGCGCCTCATCCTAACGAACGAACTGCCGCCCCCGTTCAGTGCTCGAGGCGCACGCCGCTTCGGCGAGACGTTGCCGCAGGAAAGGCGAAACGATGAACAGCGCGTCCCTCAGTCTTACCTGTATCGCGATCGGCCTGGTCTTGTCGGGCTGCGGCAGCGACGACTCGCGCTTGCCCACGTCGAAGACCCGTTCGGGACCACCCGGCACGTCGCCGGCGTTCAGCGTGCCGTGGACGATCGACTTGCCGCAGGCCGAGCCGCGCGCCGGCACGGCCGTGGCCATCTTGATCGACACCTCCGGCAGCATGGCCCAGAAAGTCGCCGATCGCGAAGGCAAGCAACGGGCCAAGCACGAGATCGCCCGCGACGCCCTGGGCCGGATCATCCAATACACCGGCGGGTGGAAGAAGGATCACGCCGACCGGCTGCTTTACCTGGGCATCTACCACTTCTCCAGCAACGTGGCCCCGGTGCTGCCGATGGGCGAGTTCGATCAGGCCAAGGCCGAAGCGGCGCTGGCCAAGATTCCCACGCCTAACAGCGGCACCGCCATCGGCCGAGCGCTGGAGGAGGGCTTCCAGGCCCTCTACGGCACGGGCTGCGTGCGGAAGTACGTGCTGTGCATCACCGACGGCGAGAACACGTCCGGACCGCCCGCCGACCTCATCGCCCGGCAGCTTCATGCTCAGACCAAGGGCGATGTCGAAATCCACTTCGTGGCCTTCGATGTCGCGGCCAAACGCTTCAATTTTCTCCGCGATGTCAACGGTTACGTCGCCGAGGCGGCCGACGGTCCACAGCTTCAGGCCGAGCTGGCGAAGATTTACGAGAAGCGCATCCTGGCGGAGGCCGAGGAGCCCGAACCGAAGAAATAGCCCGCGCAACGGTGGGCGACTCGCTCCGCGAGTCGCCGTGGGTAGGCGTCGTAGCCTGACTCTCCGAGTCGG
>JBGQHD010000686.1:0-3702 GCA_041497795.1 Planctomycetia bacterium | reverse complement strand
GCCTGACTCTCCGAGTCGGGCGTGGGTGGCCCGACTCGGAGAGTCAGGCTACGAAATCGACGCCCGACCCCGTCGCGCGGTACATTACCGGCGGAGACGACCATGCCCATCACCGTTCACGCCGTTGGCCGACCCGACCTGCCGCCGATGCAGATGCCGGACCGGTTTCGCACCGACGTCGCCTACTTCATGAGCGCACCGGGCGAGCCGGGCGTGCCGCTGCTGGGCGACGGCGAATACTGGGTGCGGCTCGACGACGCCCGGCGATGGCTCGACGAAGGGGTGCTCTACCTCGTCTCGCCGCTGGATAGCCAGAACAAGACCGAGGTCGAAATCAGCGAGGAGCAAGAAGACTGGCTGCGGTGGATGGTGGAGCACGGAGTGCAGCAGATTCGGCTAAAATGACGGCCGCGCCTCGGCGCGCGAGAGCGCCAACTGCGCACCAACCCATGAGCGGCAACGTATGACCGCGAAGCCCCAAGACGAATATGTCGCCTCACTGTTTGGCCGCATTGCAGGCGGCATCTTCTGTGGGAGCGTTGTGGGACTGTTCACGGCCGTCGCCTTCGTCAACATCGATGAACCGCAAGAATATCGGCTGAAGGTGGCGGGTGCGTTCGTGATGGCCGGCGTCGTCGTCTTCACCATGCTCTCGGTAGTCCTTGGCAGCTACAACTTCCGCGGCTTGCCCAAAGCCGTTCTCGTCGGAATGGTCCTCGGTGCTCTGGCGGGGATCGTGGTCACTTTCGGCGTGAACGCCTGCTGGGAAGCGTTCGTGCACGAATTCAAGTTCAAGGGCGTGCCGGCACGCACGGTCTCGACGATCGTCGCCGTGGGAGCAGCGCTTGGCGCGATCGTGGGACTCGTGTTGGGATTGGTTGCTCGCCGCCGATGGAAGTAGGCGAACGAGCTCCGTGCCGGTCGAACGTCCTGCAACGCAGGGGCGAGCGATGGTTCCAGCAACGGAACGGAATGAATTCCGCTCTCACGCCGGCCCTGAGCCGTAGATGTGCTGGATCGGCGTCTTGTGCCCCCAGACAACGTCGTCCCGCGTCAGGCCGAAGACGCCGGCGATGGCGTCGCGCTCCGTGGGGCTGGGCGTCCATCGCCCCACCACGATGGCCAGCGTGCGCTGCTCCTCCAATCCCGACCGCTCGGCGAGTTGCACGTGCGTGAGCGTGTGCTGCACGCACAGATCGTAAACGGTGACGTTTGTCGGCATGACGTAGCGAATCCGAGATCAAGAAATCAGACGTTAGCAATCGAAAGTCAGCAACAACCCGAACTCGACAAACCGCCTCGAAGCGCCTCTAGCCCCCACGTCCGCTTGCGGTTTAGCGACAGCCGTCGCAGCGCCGCACGTCACGGGCTCCGCCCAAACTGCGGCCCGTGACCATACATGTGCTCCACCGCCGCCGCATGTCCCCAGGCGATCTGGGCCGGATCGACCAGCAGCGCCGCGGCCACGCGGCGTCGCTGCTGCGGGCTGGGCGTGTAGCGGCCCGCCACCAGCGCCTCGACCACACGCGGCTCCAAGCCGGTCGAGGTCACCAGCCCCTCGGTCTCCAGGCCGCGTACCTGCATCCACTCGGTCAACGTGCGGACTTCGTGCATGAGAGGCCTCCGGGACGGGCGGCTGGGCTGGTTCGCGCAGCGGGTGCTTCCGCTGAATGAGCCGATTTTACCGTTCTTTCGTGTCCCGCGGCAACTGACGTTGAACGCGCGGGAGCAAGCATGACGGGGCGCGGACGCGGGCCGCTATCGGCCGGGCAGCGCGGCCGATCAAACTCGAAAAGCGCTTTCGGCGTCGCCCCGCCGCCGCGCATAATGTGGCCATGTTTCATCCAGGGCACAAGCGACTACCTCCTCCCCCTGAGGAGAGGGCCTGGGGGGCCGGGGTGAGGGGCGTCACCCGGCGGGCGATTGTGCTCCCACTGGCCGCGGTCGCCCTGTTGTCGTCTGCCTGCCACGCCGACGATCCCGTCGATTACCCGCGGCAGGTCAAGCCGATCCTCGCCGCCCGCTGCTACGCCTGCCACGGCGCGCTGGGGCAGAAGAACGGCCTGCGGCTCGATACGGCGACGCTGCTCAAACGGGGCGGCGACAGTGGCCCGGCGATCGCGCCCGGCAAGAGCGGCGAGAGCCTGTTGATGCAGCACGTCACCGCCGCCGGCGGCGCGACGCGCATGCCGCCCGAGAGCGAAGGCGAGGGCCTGAAGCCCGACCAGATCGCCACGCTCCGCCGCTGGATCGATCAAGGGGCCGCCGCACCGGCCGACGAAAAGCCGGAGAAAGACCCTCGCGACCATTGGGCGTTTCGCCGCCCGGTGCGTCCCGCCGTGCCAGAAGCCCGGCTTCTTGGAGAAGCCGGGCTTCTTTGGGTCCGCAACCCGATCGATGCCTTCATCGCGGCCGAGCACCAGCGGCACGGCCTCGTGCCGCAGCCGCCGGCGGACAAACGCTTGCTGCTGCGGCGGGTGTATCTCGATCTGATTGGCCTGCCGCCGTCGCGCGAGGAGACCGAGATTTTCGTCGCCGACCGCTCGCCCGATGCGTACGAGCGCGTGGTCGATCGGCTGCTCGAAAGCCCCCGCTACGGCGAGCGCTGGGGACGCCACTGGATGGACATCTGGCGCTACAGCGATTGGTGGGGCCTGGGGGCCGAGGTCCGCAACAGCCAGAAACACATCTGGCACTGGCGCGATTGGATCGTCGAGTCGGTCAACGCCGACAAGCCTTACGACGAAATGGTCCGGCAGATGCTGGCGGCCGACGAGCTGTATCCCACCGATCTGGAGAAGCTCCGCGCCACCGGCTTCCTGGCCCGGAGCTACTTCAAGTTCAACCGCAATACCTGGATGGAAGAGGTCGTCGAACACACGTCGAAGGCCTTCCTCGGGCTGACGGCCAACTGCGCCAAGTGTCACAACCACAAGTACGACCCGATCAAACAAGAGGACTACTACCGCCTGCGGGCATTCTTCGAGCCGTACCAGGTCCGCACGGACCAGTTGCCCGGCGAAACCGACTACGAGCAAGGCGGCCTGCCGCGGGCGTTCGACTGTAACCTGGACACACCGACCTATCTCTTCACGCGCGGCGACGAGCGGCGGCCGGTGAAGGACAAGACGCTGGCGCCAGGGCTGCCGGCGATCCTGACCTGGGAGCCGCTGAGAATCGAGTCGGTGAACCTGCCGCCCGAGGCCCACCAACCAGGGCTGCGGCCGTTCGTTCTCGAAGACCAATTGCGCCTGGCCGAGCGGCAGATCGCAGCAGCACATCAGGCCGTCGCGGCCGCGCGCAAGCAGCTCGCCGAAGCGGAATCGACCAGCACCCCGGCTGCTCCCAGCAGCCGGGGTGCTACGGCGGCGCCGGGTGCCAAGACGACGCCGGCCGCCGACGCGAAGTCCAAGCCGCTCTTCGCCGACGATTTCACCGCCGCCAAGCCCGAGGCCTGGGAACAGCGCTCCGGCGATTGGGCCTACGAGGGAGGCCGCCTACGCCAACGCCAAGACGGCGACAACCGCGCCGCCCTGCGGTGGAAAAAGACGCCGCCGGGCGATTTCCAGGCCCGCTTCAAGTTCACTCCCACCGCCGGGCAAATGTGGAAGTCGGTCGGCCTGTCGTTCGACGTGGCCGGCGAGAACGAAATCCTCGTCTACCTCAGCGCCTATGCGGGCGGCTCGAAGCTGCAAATCGCCT
>JBGQHD010000685.1:0-3703 GCA_041497795.1 Planctomycetia bacterium | reverse complement strand
CGGAATGAATTCCGTTCTACCACGACGGCACACGGAGTGTGCCTACTACGAGGAGACCAAGATGGTCGCTTTCAGGCAACGGAATGCCTCGCCCGCCCGAATCGGGTTCTTCATTCTCGTGTCGCTCGTCGGCTGGGTCGCCCCCGCCGCCGCGCTCGCCCAGACTGATGCGCCAGCCGCCAAGAAGGAAGAGCCGCCGAAGACCATCGACGCCAGAGCCATTGATGTCAGAGCCATTGACGTCATCGAGCAGCGCATCAAGGAGCTGCAGACTCAGTATAAGCTCAAGCCGGACGAGAAGCTGAAAGCCGAGCTGCTGGCGGAATATCAAAAGCGCACGGCGCACTACATCAAGGAAGCCGCCGGTTACGAAAGCCAGCGGCGGCGGCTGGAACGCGAGGCGACGGCCACGCCGGCGGAGCTGCAGCGCATCGAGCAAGAGCTGAAGGGCCTCGCCGAAGCGCCGACGGTCAGCGTGCCGGCCGACGCCAAGGTCTCGGAGCTGGATTTCTTACTGGAACAGCGCCAGAAAGACCTGGATGAAGCCCGGCGTCAGAAGGATCGGCTCATTCAGCGCAAGAGAACCCTCGAGGCGCGCCGTCCCCAACTCGACGAGGAATCGCGCGCCGCTCAAGAGAAGACGGAACAGTCCAAGTCGTTCGCCAAGACCGCCGGGCAGGCGCCACCGAGTTCGCCGACGAGCCCCGCTCCGAGTGCGTCCCCTCAAGCCGCCGCGGCGGAAGAGCCGCCGGAGCTGGTCGAGGCCCGCAAGGCGTCGTGGGACGCCCGGCGGCTCTCTTTGACCAACTGGGCGGCGATGCTGGCCATCGAGAAGCAGGGCTACGACGCCGCTAAAGGACTGCTGGACCAGCGACTGAAGCTGGCCGACGCCCAAATCCGCCGGGCCGAGCAGGTGCTCAAGCTCACCGCGGAGCAGGTCGGGCAGCGGCGTCGCGAAACGGCCGAAGGCCAGGTCCGCATGGCGGACGACGATCTCCGCCGTGAATCGAATCCCGCGCTCAAGGAGCTGGCGCAGAAGAACGCTGAACTGGCCAAGCGCCGCGTCGAGCTCATCAAGTTGTCGCAGCAAACCTCGGCCGACCTGGAACAGCGCGCCACCGAGCTGAAGTCGCTGCAAGACATGGTCGAGCGGACCAAGAAACTGGAGAGCACAGTCGGCCTGACCAGCGCCGTGGGCATGCTGCTCCGCAATCAGCGCGGCCGGCTGCCGTCGGTCGAATTTCATCGCCAGAACGTCCGCAGCCGGCAGGAGAAAATCCGCGAGACGCAGTACGAGCAACTGCTGGCCGAGGACCAGCGCCGCGAGCTGGACCGGCAATGGCCGGACCGTTTGGCCGCGGAGCAGGCGGCCGTGGTCCGCGCCGCCGCGGCCGAAGGGACCGCCGACGCGCTGGCGTTGAAGCAGCACACCGAGGAGCTGCTGACCACCCACAAGGAGTTCCTCGAGTTGCTGGCCAAGGACACCGATCGCTACTTCAAGCGGCTGGTGGATCTGGACGTCGAGGAACAGAAGTTGATCGACGAGTCGCAGCAGTTCGCGGCCTTCATCGACGAGCGGATCCTGTGGGTCCGCAGCGCCGAGCGGCTCGACCTCAAGGACGTCGCCGCAGCGGGCCGGGCCGCACACTGGCTCTGCGGGCCGGCCGCCTGGCCCGAGCTCGGCGGGGCGCTGCTCGCTCACTTGCGCGAGCAGCCGGCCGGGGTGATCCTGCTGACGCTGGGCGTGTTCCTCCCCTGGCTGGCGGTGCAGCGGCGGCTGCGCAAACGGCTCATCGAGCTGGGCAAAATCGCCGCCCCGCGCTCCGCGCAGCAGTTTTGGCCGACCGCCGAAGCGATGCTGCACACGCTCCTGCTGGCGGGCTTCGTGCCGGCCGTGCTGTGGTTCTTCGCCTGGCAGCTCGACCGGTCCTCCGTCAACACCCAGCTCACCGCGGCGGCCGCCTCAGGACTGCGGACCGTCGCGCAACTGCTCTTTCCCCTGGCCTGCCTGCGGCAAATCTGCCGGCCCAAGGGGCTCGCCGACTCGCATCTCAACTGGCCGCACGGCATCGTAGCGCTGCTGGCGGCGCGGCTGGGCCGGCTGGTGTGGGTGGGCATGCCGCTGGCCTACGTGGCCGCCGCCATGCACGGCCAGGACAACGAGGGCTGGGACGCCGCGCTTGGGCGGGCAGCCTTTATCCTGCTGCTGCTGGCGTTCGCCAAGGTGCTGCACGCCCTGCTCAGGCCGGGCGGCGCACTGATCCGCGAGCTGGCCGGCGGCAAGTCCGAGGCCCTCGTCTTTCGGCTGCGGCACCTGACCTTCGCGTTGGGGGTGCTGGGGCCGGTCGGCAACGCGGCGCTGGCCGCCATGGGCTTCTATTATTCCGCCTGGCAGTTGGCAGTCTGCTGCGTCTCGACGTTGTACCTGAGCGTCGGGCTGATCATCGTCGCGGGCCTGGTGCGGCGTTGGCTCACGCTCAGTCATCGCCGGATGGCCATCGAGCAGCGCCGCAAGGCACTCCGCGAGCAGATGATTGCCGCCAGCGACGCCGGCGCCGCCGCTTCCGCGGCCGGCATCGTGACCGAGCTGCCGCCGGAACTGGACCTGGCGGCCGTGAGCGATCAAACCCGCCGGCTGCTCAACGTGACGCTCGTGGCCCTGGCCCTCTGCGGCGCGTGGTTCATCTGGGGCGGCGTGCTGCCGGCGCTCAATGTGCTCGACCAGGTGACTCTCTGGATGACGACCGACGAGGGCCTGCCTCGCGCGGTCACGCTCGGCAACCTGCTGTTGTGCGTGCTGGCGTTGGTCATCACCGGCGCCGCGGCCCGCAACCTGCCGGGCCTGTTGCAGATCACCGTACTGCAGCGGCTGCCGATCGATTCGGCCATGCGGTACGCGCTGGACAACGTCTCGCGCTACATCATCGTCGTGGCCGGGGCGGGGATCGGCTTATCGGTGATCGGCATCGGCTGGGCGAAAGTCCAGTGGCTGATCGCGGCGGTCTCCGTCGGTTTGGGCTTCGGCCTGCAGGAAATCTTCGCCAACTTCGTCTCCGGCCTGATCGTGCTGTTCGAGCAGCCGATCCGCGTGGGCGACATCGTGACCATCGACGGCACGACCGGCGTCGTCTCGAAAATCCGCATCCGCGCCACCACGATCACCAACTGGGACCGCCAGGAGCTGATCGTGCCCAACAAAGACCTGATCACCGGCAAGCTGCTGAACTGGACCCTCTCGGACAGCGTGAACCGGGTGGTGGTGAACGTGGGCATCGCCTACGGGGCCGACGCCCACCTGGCCTCCAACCTGCTGCTCGATATTGCCCGCCGGCAGCCGGGCGTGCTGCGCGAGCCCGGCCCGAGCGTGACGTTTGAGGCCTTTGGCGACAGCACGCTGAACTTCGTGCTGCGGGCCTATCTCGACAACCTGGACAACCGCCGCGACGTCGTGCACGAGCTGCACATGGCGATCAACGACGAATTCACCAAGGCGGGGATTGAGATTGCCTTCCCGCAACGCGATATTCACATCCGGTCGCTGGTGATGCCGCACGCTCAGGACGACGCGGCGCCTGCCGCAGGGGATCGCGGAGCGGCTCCTCCAGCCGGTCGCCGACCCTGTCGGCGATCTCGTGCTCCGCTACGCGCGCACGCACGGCCCGTTCACTCCCGCTGACGTCTCGCGGCGAACGGGCCTCGGCGT
>JBGQHD010000684.1:0-3712 GCA_041497795.1 Planctomycetia bacterium | reverse complement strand
GCCGATTACGCGGCAAAGCGTCGAATCCTCGAAATCGTGTTTTTGAACTGCCTGCTCGAAGACGCAACTCTCGTCCCCACAATGAGAAAGCCCTTCGACGTTCTCGCCGAAGGGCTTCTTTCTGAAAAAAGTCGGGGCGACAGGATTTGAACCTGCGACCTCGTGCACCCCAAGCACGCGCGCTATCCAGGCTGCGCCACGCCCCGTAACGCCGCATCCGGCTCGCTTCAAATACACCCTACAGGGCTCGAACCTGTAACCTTCGGTTCCGTAGACCGATGCTCTATCCAATTGAGCTAAGGGTGCGCCCTCGCTGATGGGGCAGGGTATTGTAGCGACTCCCCCTGGACTGGTTAAGTTGAGTCGCGGGTTTTTCGCCGAAGGGGGGCGTAGCGGCGCGGTCCGGCCGCTTAGACCTTCGGCAGCTCCCACGGGCTGCGGCGCTCGCGGTCGAGCCAGGTGTTGGCCTCGCGGTCGTCCACGCATTGCCACTTGGCCGCGTCCCAGCGGAGCTTGCGGTGGTTCCAGTAGGCCAGGTTGCCTAGGTGGCAGACGGTCACCGAGCGGGCGCCGATCTCCACGTCGCAGATCGGCCGCTTGCGCGAGCGGATGCAGTTGAGCCAGTCGCGCTGGTGGCCCGGCGACTTGTAAAGGTGCACGTCCTTCTCGCCCAGCGGCGTTTTGATGATCTCGGCCGGCCGGCTTTCCAGGAAGCCGCGGTCCACGATGATCTCGCCGCCGGAGCCGACGAAGTGCACGCCCCGCTCCTTCGAGCCGACGTGGACGACCTCAACGCCGTTGGCGTAGACATACCGCACGCCGCGCTCGGCCTTGGCGTCGTCGGGCGGAATGATCTCGGCGGGCCCCGACTCGTCCATGCCCAGGCCCCATTGGGCGATATCGAAATGATGGGCGCCCCAGTCGGTCATCATGCCGCCGGAGTATTCGCGGTAGTTGCGCCAGGCCGGGAAGTGCTGATGCACGCCGCGCGGGCTGAGCACCGAGTTGTACGGCCGCTTGGAGGCCGGGCCGAGCCAGCGGTCCCAGTCCAGGCCCGGCTCGAGCTTTTCCTCCGGCAGGTCGCACGGCTTGCTCGGCGGGCCGACGTTGACGTTAACCGTTTTCAGCTTGCCGATGCGGCCGCTGCGGACCAGCTCGCAGGCCTGGCGGAACTCGTTGCTGCTGCGCTGCTGGCTGCCGGTCTGAAACACGCGCTCGTGCTTCCGCGCGGCGGCCACCATTTGCTGGGCCTCGTGAATGGTCAGCGATAGCGGCTTCTCGCAATAGACGTCCTTCTTCGCCTTGCAGGCTTCGATGGCGACAATCGCGTGCCAGTGGTCGGGCGTGGCGATCACCACGGCGTCGATATCGGCCCGGGCGAGCAGCTCGCGGAAGTCAATGTACGCGTCACAGCCTTTGTAGCGGCCCGCCTTGAGGTCCTTGCCGTAGCCGTCGTTCACCGTTTTCTTGGCCGCCTCGCGGCGGGTGGTATCGACGTCGCACACGGCCAGCACCTGCACGTCCTTCTGGCCGAGGAAGTGGCCCAGGTGTCCCCGGTTCATCGTGCCCACGCCGATGAAACCGAGGGTCAGCCGGTCGCTGGCCGCGGTCTTCTTGTCGGCCCCCAGAGCGGCCTGAGAGATGATCCACGGCGCGCCGACGGCGACGGTCGCGGCGCCGCGGACGAAGTCACGACGACGAAGGGGATGATGGCTCGACATGCTCGCGATCCCTGATTGAAAAGGAAGGTATTGAAGAGGTCGTTGGCAAAGGATCGTTGGTCAAAGCAGCAATGCTCAAGGTTCGTCGAGTTGCCGATTGCCCAGGCGGACGATGGCCAGCGTGGCGCCGCGGCGGGCCGCTCCCCCGGGCGCGAACTCGCGGTCGGCCTCCGGCAGATGAATCACCCTGGTGACATACTTGCCCGCCACGGCCTGGGAAATGTCCCGCTCGGTGAACTCCACGGCGATGGCACTGTGGGCCAGGAAGGCCTCGCTGCGGGGAGTCGCCGCCGCGATCTCCAGCGTGGGATACAGCGTCAGCCCCTCGTGGCCGGGAATGTGCGTCAGTTTGAGCCGGTAGACGGCCGGCTGCGAAAAATCCAACCGCGCCGGCGTGACCAGCGGCCGCTGGCTGAAGCGGCCCTCGCGATCGACCTGATAATCCACGCGCATGCCGCCGGGCGCCGGGCCAACGAACCGCACCTGGTACGTGGGCCGCGCGATCTGCGCGGTGGCCGGCATCGCCAACAACACAACGCCGGCTACGGATGTCACCGCGGCGATGATCTTCGTAGAACGCATGGCGCGAACCTCGTCTTCTGACCTCGCCTTCTGAACGGCGGCAACTGGGGACATTCTAGGTGACGCCGTCGCTCCGTGCGACCGAACTCGCCGAAATCTCCGCCCGCCTCCTGGTGATCCGATCTCTTGGGGCGATGGCAGCCTGCGCGGCGGCCATGTAGAATGAACCCCTCAGACGTCGAATCCTCTCCCGGCCGCCATCCGCCGCGCGTAATCGTCGGACGTGCCGGGCTGATATCTCCTCCGTGACTCTCACCGCGCGCGATCCCGCCACCCGGCCGGCAGGCTTCGACCCGATTCTGCTGGGCACGCTGTTCAACCTGGTCTCCGCCTTGGGCTACTCGGCGGCGAACGTCTGCCTGCGCGACGCCGCCCGGTCGTGCGATCCGGCCTGGGTCTCGTGCGTCAAGGCGGCGCCCACGGCGCTCGTGGCCTGGCTGCTGATCGGGCGGCGGGCGTCCCTGGGCCTGCCGGCGCTGCCCGGATCGCGGCTGATGCCGGCGCTCGTGCTCACGGCGCTGGTGATGCAGATTGGCGGCAACGTCAGCTTTCAATGGGCGTTGCCGATCCTGGGGCTGTCGCTGAGCGTGCCGCTGGTGTTTGGCACGCTCATTCTCGGCGGCGCCGTGGCCGGACGGATGTATCTGGGCGAGCCGATCGTGCCGCGCACGGCCATGGCAATGATCGTGCTGATGGCGGCGATTGGCGTGCTGAGCTGGGGGGCCGAAGGGGCGCGGCCGGTCGTTAAACCGCAAGCGGCAGAGACGTCGATCGCCGCCGCCGCGGCACCCGCGTCGCTCGAAGCGGGAGCTTACGATGCGTGGACAGTCGCCGTCGCGGTGGGCATCACCTGTTTCAGTGGCTTCTGCTACGCGGCTTCCAGCGTGATGATTCGCCGCCTGGCGACCGTGGTGCCGCTTTCCGCGACGATCATGGTGCTGAGCACTACCGGCGTCTTCAGCTTGGGGGCCATTGCGCTGTGGCGCATCGGCTGGACCGGCATCGTGGCCACGACGCCCCACGATTGGACCACGATGCTGCTGGCCGGCGCGTTCAACGCCGTGGCGTTCTTCTCGCTGGGCATCGCCCTGGAGCGAACGCCGGTTACGCGCACGAACCTCATCAACGCCTCGCAGGTGGCCCTGTCGGCCGTGGCCGGGATGGTGATCTTTGACGAGCAGCCGACGGTGGCGATCGTGGCGGGGATCGTGCTGACCATGCTGGGCCTGTCGCTGCTAAGGCGGCGGGAATAGACCTCAAAGTCACTGCTTCTTCTTACTCCACGGGTAGCGGAGTTCGCCCTTGAATGGCTCTCCTTGCAAATTCCTCCACGCCGCCTTTTGCTTGTCGGTCAGCAGCTTGTCGGTCTCTTTGTCGTTGGCCACGCGCAGGCGTTCGAGCATCTTGAG
>JBGQHD010000683.1:0-3719 GCA_041497795.1 Planctomycetia bacterium | reverse complement strand
CCACCGCAGAGCAGACCTACCCGGAGAATACCATGAGGTTCGCTACTCCCCACGGCATGTCGCGTCGGCATTTCATGCAACACCTGGCCGGCGCCAGCGCCATGGCCGGCACGGCGCTGTCGTTCGCCGACACGATGTGGGCCAACGCCGCCGAGCTGAAGAAGAACGGCAAAGGCGCCATCATGATGTGGATGGGCGGCGGACCCAGCACGATGGATATCTGGGACCTCAAGCCCGGCGCCCCCACCGGCGGCGAGTTCAAGCCCATCAGCACCAAGGCCTCCGGCGTGCAGATCAGCGAGCATATGCCGCTGACGGCCAAGGTGATGGACAAGCTGGCCATCATCCGCTCGATGAACACCCGCGAGGCCGACCACGGCCGCGGCCGCTACTACATGCACACCGGCTACCCGCCCAATCCCAACATGACCCACCCCAGCTACGGCGCGGTGCTCAGCCACGAGCTGACCCCCGACGGGCTGGAAATCCCGCCGTTCATCTCGGTCGGCGGGGCCAGCGAAGGACCGGGATTCCTGGGTATGGCCTACGCCCCGTTCGTGGTCGATAGCAACGGCAACGTCCGCAACATGCAGATGAGCGTCGAGAACAATCGCCTGCTGCAGCGGATGGCGATGCTCGATTCGCTGGAGAAGGGCTTCGTCGAGCAGAAGCGCGGCCAGGCGGCCGAGGATCACATGAAGATCCTCAAGAAGACCCTCAGCCTCATGAGCAGCAAGCAAATGGAGGCCTTCAAGGTCGATAAGGAGCCCGACGCGGTGAAGCAGCTTTACGGCCTGACCGGCAACAACCCGGCCCCCGGCATGATGCGCCGCGGCGGCGGCGGTTTCGCCCGCGGCTTGCTCATGGCTCGCCGGCTGCGTCAGGCGGGCGTGCCGTTCATCGAGGTCGATGTGGGCGGCTGGGACAACCACCAGAACAACTTCCCCACCCTCAAGGACACCAAGCTGCCGGAGATCGACCAAGGCATTAGTGCCCTGGTGACCGACCTGGATCAGCAGGGCCTCTTGAAGGACACGGCGGTGATCTGGATGGGCGAGTTCAGCCGCACGCCGCGGATCAACGGCAACCGCGGCCGCGACCACTGGGCGCGGGCCTGGAGCGTGGTCGTCGGCGGCGCCGGCATGAAGACCGGCCAGGCCATCGGGGCCACGAACGAGGACGGCACCGAGGTCACCACCGAGCCCTACAAGAGCGAAGACGTGCTGGCCAGCGTCTGCAACGCGCTGGGCATCCCGCTCTCCACGACCTTCACCAGCACCAGCGGCCGCCCGATGAAGATCGCCAACAGCGGCAAGCTGATCAAGGAGCTGTTCGCGTAAATGTGGCCGAAGTAGTGTGGCCGACTCGCTCCGCGAGTCGAAAAGCGACGTAGGACGGATTTCCAATCCGTCCGCCAAGTCGAGGACCATCGAACCCGCGGGCGGCCCAGCCCCCGCGGGTTTTTTGTTGAGCCCCTCGATGTTGGTCGCTCCCACGGCCTAAACCTAAAGGCCGCAAGCGCATGGCGTGGCCGACTTGATCCCACAGGTTCGGCTTGCCCGGCGGCGGTACCTGCCGACAGGCGCGACTGGCCGGCTCGGCTGCCGCGCGCTTGCTTTCCAGCACCTGAGCCGGGTAGATTGCGCTCACGGTCTATCCGCCACCAAACGGGGGATGGTCTGGTCGGAATCTGACCATTTGTCTATGTGTGATAGGCAGAGATCTTCTGCAATGCACGGTGCTATGCAGAAAAATTCTGCCTAATCACTGGTTCGGCGTCACAGATCGAGGTTGCTACATGGCCATCAATCCGTCCGCTAAATCCGTGACTATCCAGGACAACGAGTCGGCAGTTGCTCGCTCGCTGGCAGACGCCAATTACGTGCAGTCGTACCTGCTGGTTCATGCGTTGACCGAAGCATTGCTCCGCGCGGTTCTTGGGCGTGACGATGATCGCCTGAGTTTCAACGATCTGATTAATGCCTACCGGATGTTCCTTGACCAGAACAACTATCCGATTCCGACTTTCGTGGACGATCTCGTGCAGTTCAATCGGCGGCGTAACCGCATAATTCACCAGGTTTGGCGAAAGGGCTATACCGCCACCAACGAACAGACCGAGCCAGCGGCCCGCGCTGCCGTCTTGATGTATGGGTTACTGATCGAATGGTTCGAGACGTTCGATGACTCGATTGGCGAGAAAGGCTTCACTCTGAGCGAGTGACGCCGAACCAGGCGCTGCACCTGACCGGGGCCGCCATACTGGTTTCGCGCGACACCACGCACTTGCAGGCGGCCCCGGCAGGTGAGCTTGGTCGTTCGGCATAAGACACGGCAGCAAGATGCACCTCGCGCTGGAATGTCCCTCAACAGTGACGAGCGCAACGAAAGGGGCTGGCACTTGGCCAGCCCCAGTCGGCCCGCGGCCTTGATCGGTTGGCCACCGACAATTACCTCACCCAGAAGCTGATGCCCCACTGCCCCGGCAGCATGGAGGATGCCCGCACGGAAACGTTTGAGTATCCGCCGTCGGTGAAGTAACGGGCGTAGTGCACGACGTTTGACGCCCCTTGGTTTGCGCCGCGAATCGGGAAGTAAATCCGCCCGGCGGCGTCAGGCCCCCAGACGTATTCCACGATGGCGACATGACCGTAGGTGGCGTTGGTGCCGTTCACGCCCGGCTGGTAGACGACGATCGCACCCGCGACCGGCGTTGCGACCCGGCGGAAACCCTTCGACGCAAGGTATCCGTTCGCCCACTGATAGGCGTTCGGATACCCCGTGAGGGATCGCTTGGCAGCGACATACTGGGTGCATTGCCCCGGACGGGCTTGTGCCGGCGCGCTGCCGGCCAGGGCAAAGAGAACGATCAGGGCGAGGAGCAGCACGCCCGACTTGCAGATGCCAGTCATGAGGACACTCCTTCTGGGCGAGATTGTGGGATTGGTCGGACACACGTTGGCCGACCGACACTCGAATCATAAGTGGCGCCCGTGGTTGTCAGAACGCCCTGAAAGGGCCCAAAAAGGACCAAAAAGCCCATCTGGGAGAATCCTAATGCCGGTCCTTGACCGAGAGAGAATGAAGCAGTACCGAAACCACCTTGGTCTGACCCAAGCTACTCTTGGGGACCTCGTCGACTGTGAGGAGAAGTACATTGGACGAATTGAAAGAGGTGAACGATCGCCAGACGCCAACTTAGCTGTGAGGATCGACGCCGCCCTAAGACAGAAGTGGAATGAGAATGAAACCGTAAGCACCGCGATGGGCGAATACAAGACGATCCTTTTTTTTGATCCAGGTAAGCATGAAGAAAGCCGAGATCGGATTGACAGTCTCTTGCACTATGACCCACGAGAAGATGGTTTGTACATGATCAATCGTTGGTCACCGGCCCGACTTCTCACCAAGGAACGCCTTTCCATCGAGGTTTCTTCAATCCGTCCGAAACAGACATGGTTCAAGAAGAAGCAATGGGACGATGCAGTTGCTGCTGCCAAGGCCAAGAAGCTGGCGGGTGATGTTTGTTACCTCATTGACTACTTGACGATAGATCATCGAGAGAGTCAGTTTGGTGAGCACTTCAGAATGACCATTACGCCATGCGATTATTCCGAGCACATCGCCACAAAAGACCTTTTAGCTCGTAATCCAAATGTTCGCGCTAGGATCGGCGAATTGATGGAGGAAGATACGCGGGAGTACGCGCGGAAGTCTCT